>VGXH01000137.1 GCA_016873405.1 bacterium | reverse complement strand
GGGGGTCGGCCGCCAGGAGCTGGGCCAGGAAGTCCTGGACGTCGGCTGCGGCCCGGGCGGGCTCGACGTCGTACTCGGCCACCAACGCCTCGATGACCTGTCCCAGGCTGTGCCGGCCGTCGAGCCGGCGCCAGAGGAAGGTCCCGACCTCGTCCAGGGAGTGCGTGGCTGTGCCGGCCGGGTCCATGATGACCAGGCCCGGGCCGACCTCGCGCACGGGGCATTCACCGTTCGCCACCACGATCGTGTCCAGATCGATCATCATCGCGCATCCCTCCGGTCGAGAACAACGGCCTTCAGAGCGACCCGAACGTCGTGGTCAACAGCGGCCAGAAGCCTGCATCGGGCGCAAAGCGCAAGGTCTTGAGCGCCGTGTGGGCCGCCACCGCGTGGGCGGCCTCCACCATCGCGGGCAGCGTGCCGGGCCCCGGCGCCTGGTCCAGCCCCACCGGCGGCACGATCTCCGCGGCCAGCGCGGCCACCGCCACGGCCGGCTCGGGGTCGCGCAGTTCCGGCGCCGGGCCGTGTTCCAGCAGGAGCACCGCCGCCAGCGGCGCGCTCCCCGGCCGCTTCGCGCGGAACGGGCCGTTGAACGGCGTGCCGGCCACGTCCCAGCCGCCGCCCGGGCGCGGCAGCAGCAGGTTCATCTCGTCGCCCAGCACGTGGTGCGCGGCGCTGAGCGCGGCCACCGTCGACTTGCCGGCGCCCGACGGGCCGACGAACAGGTAGCCCACGCCGCCGGCGATCACCGCCGACGAATGCACGAGCCAGGCCGTCTGCACCCGCCGCTGCAGCGCGGAGCGGTGCGCCTGGTAGAGCAGCTGCTCGAAGATCCGGGGGTGGCGGCCCTCCAGCAGCGCGGCCTTCAGCTTGATCACACCCGCGCCGCGGGCCGGGTCGTACCAGCCGCGGATGAGCCCGCCGGAGATGTCGAACGGCTGCGCGGCGGCCGGCGTGTCCGCCGCCGCCTCGCCGTTGCCGCGCGGCAGCAGGCGCTTGGTGGTCAGCAGCGAGCGCGGGTAGCAGGGGGCGTCGTCGTGCGCGATGACCTCGACCGTGAGCGTCACGTCCGCCGGCCGTGGCGACGACGCGAGGCCGAACCACGCGGCCAGGCCCTCGGCCAGGCCGGCCTGCGGGCAGCGCAGGGCGATGACGCAGCCGCCGACATCGAAGCGGTACTCGGGCGCGCGTTCGCTCATGGCGTCTCCCGGTCGGTCGGTTCCCCGGTCACATCGCGTCGAAGCAGGTCGCCGGCCGTCGCCTTCCAGTGGCGCAGCAGCAGGCGCCGGGCGCGCGCGCGCGAGTCGGGGGACGGCAACCGCGCGCCGTCCGCTGCTTCGGCCCCGACCACGACGCCGACCGCCTCGCCCAGCGGGCGCCAGGCGCCGCGGCGATTGGCGTCGCCCATCTCCAGCACCCAGGGTTGGCCGTCCCGACGTCCGCGACGCAGCACGCGGTGCGCCACGAGACGGCCGTCGCGCGCGAAGACGACGACCGCACCCGTCGCCACGACCGCGTCCCGGCTCGCCGGCCGATCGGCGCCGGTCGCCGCGCCGTGCCGAAACGGCGCGATCAGCAGCGTGCAGCCCCGCGGCAGGACCGGGTGCATGCTGCCGGTGAGCATGGGCAGGCGCACGATGGCGCCGCTGTCGGCCTCGGCCGGGCCGCCAGCGCTCCGCTCGCTCCGGCCGCGCGCGGCCGCGGGCGCCGTCAGCGCCAGCCAGGCGTCGAACTGCGCCGCCAACTGCCCGG
The DNA here is from genome assembly GCA_016873405.1 of bacterium. The sequence continues at coordinate 4,060 of VGXH01000137.1, read as the reverse complement.
ATGTGGCTTCGGTCACCATGGCCCTGCGCTTGCAAGCCTTGTGCATCGAGCCGGCGGGGACGCCGGCAGCCGCGGGTGGACATCCCGGCTTTCGCCGCCGGATGCTACCACATCCGCCGCGGAACGCATCTGCTGTGCGGATGCCGGCGGCGGGGATGTCAAGGGAGGGGGGGCGTTGTCACCAGCGCCGGTGCGCCATTACCTGGTCGATCTGGCCACGGCCTGGGCAAATCGTGCCGCCGGGCCGGTGGAGCCGCCGGCCGGCTTCGAGCCCGCCGCGCACGCGCCGGCCCTGCGCGAGGCGCTGCTGGCGCACAACGTCGAGGTGGCCCTTGGCGCGCTGCTGCCGCCGGCCCTGCGCGACGAAGCGATCGCGGCCCAGATGGCCGTCTCGCGCGCGCGCACCGGCGAACTGCTGCTGGAGGCCGAGCGCATCCTGCCCCTGGTGGGCCGCCATGCCGAGCGCCCGGTGCTGCTCAAGGGCGCCGCCCTGGCCCTGCGCGCCTATCCCGAGCCGGCCCAGCGCTGGTTCCTGGACCTGGACCTGCTGGTGCCGCGCGCGGCCGTGGCTCCCGTCTGCCGCGAGCTGGAGCAGGCCGGCTACCGCGCCCTGCCCGGCGGCCGCGACCCGCGCTTCTACGAGAAGTACCACCTGCACCGCATCCTGCTGGGCCCGGCCGGCGCCTGCGTGGAGGTGCACTGGGACCTGACCCTGCCCGGTTCGGTCTACCACCTGTCCGCCAGCGGCGTGACGGCCCGTGCCCGGGCCGACCGGTTGGGTCGCCAAGCGATCTGGCGCCCCTGCGCGGTCGACCAGGTGCTGCACGCCACCTACCAGAACATCGCCGATGGCTGGCTGGACCTGCGCCGGGTGCTGGACCTGGCGCTGCTGGTCCCGGCGCTCAGCCACGGCGAACGGAAGATGCTGCTGGATCTGGCCCGGCACACCGGCCTGGAGCGGGCCCTGGCGTTGTCGCTTCATGTGGTGAAGTCGATCACGGGCGTCGGGGACGAGCTGGCCGCCGAACTGGAACCAAGCCTGGGGCCGGCCGCCTGGCGCCTGGTGCGCGGACTGGACGTGACGGGCGGCTGCCTGGACCGGCGCGGCCGGTCGCTCGAGGGTTACGCCGCCCTGCTGCACCTGCTGGCCACGCCGCGGGGGGCGCACGTTAGCGGGAGCTGGTGCGCTTCCTGTGGGTGGGCGAAGAGCGCCTGCTGGACATGGGGCATCGGCCCGGCGCCCTGCCCGGGCTGTGGGGGCGCACGCGGATCGGCATGCATCAGATCCGGGCGGCCGTCCGCATGGGGAACCTGGCCAGCCGGGCGTGGCTGCTGTCGTAATCCCTTGTCCTGCTGTCGATTGCCTGCATTGACTTCATTGTATGAAGTTATTGATGATCGCTCCGAATATTTTGCTTGATCTTCCCGAGCAGCTGACGAATACTTCACACCATGAAGGCATCCGACGTGGACGAGCACCTGGCGATCCCGGCCCGCCTGGCCATCGTGGCCTCGCTGGCCCTGGGGCAGCGCCTGACGTTCACGGGGCTGCGCGAGCAGACCGGCCTGGCCGACGGCAACCTCCACGTCCAGACCCGGCGCCTGCTGGCCGCCGGCTACCTGCTGGGGGAGCGGGTGCGCCTCGGCGGCCGCTCGGTGACCCGGTTCGAGCTGACCGAGCGCGGCCGGCTGGCCTTCCTGGAATTTATCCGGCGCCTGCGCGAGGCCGCCGAAGGACCGTTCGGCACCGGCCGGACCGGAACGGCGGTGGGCACCGGATCAGGGGGCGGGGCGACAGGGACGTCGCCGCGCCCCCGCGAACGTTCGCGGGTGTGGTAGGGGGCGCGCATGAAGATCGCCATCGGCGCCGACCACGGCGGCTGGGAACTGAAGCAGAAGCTGGTCGAGCACCTGCGCGCCAAGGGTCACGACGCGCGCGACCTGGGCACCGACTCGAACGCCGCGGTGGACTACCCGGTGTTCGCGCGCCGCGTGGCCGAGGCCGTGGCGGGCGGCCAGGCCGAGCGCGGCATCATGATCGACGGCGCCGGCATCGGCTCCTCCATGGTGGCCAACAAGGTGCCGGGCGTGCGCGCGGCCATGGCCTACGACGTCAGCAGCGCGCGCAACGGTCGCGAGCACAACGACGCCAACCTGCTGACGCTCGGCGCCGGGCTGATCGGGCCGGCGCTGGCCGCGCAGATCGTCGATGTCTTCCTGTCCACCGACTGCACCGAGCCGCGGCACCAGCGGCGCGTGGCGATGATCAACGAGACGGCGGCCGCGGCGGCGCCCGCGGCCGGTGGCATGTCGCTGGCGGGCCTGTCGGACACGGACCTGGCGCGCGTGCTGCAGCGGCTGGAGTCGCTCGTGGGCGGCGCGCACGTCGGCGGTGGCCACCAGGGCGCAGCCGGGATGAACCACGGCGGCTTCCACGGCGGGCCCTGCGTGGGCTCGTGCCCGGACACCGCGCGCAGGTTCATCGAGCTGGGCGCGCGGCGCTTCACCGCGGGGCCGGACAGCCCGGGCCGCATCCCCGACGAGCTGGCGCGCTACATCGACCACACCATCCTCAAACCCGACGCCACGCCGCAGATGATCGACAAGGTCATCGCCGAGGCGCGCGAATTCTCCTTCCGCTCCGTCTGCGTGAACCCGTGCTGGGTGGCGCGCGTGGCCGCGGGTCTGCGCGGCACGCGCGTGCTCACCTGCTCGGTGGTGGGCTTCCCGCTGGGCACCAGCACGCCCGACGTCAAGGGCCTCGAGACGCGCAAGGCGATCCGCGACGGCGCCAGGGAGATCGACATGGTCATCAACGTCGGCCGCCTGAAGGCCGGCGACGACGACTACGTGCTGAAGGACATCCTGGCGGTGACCGAGGCCTGCCGCGACGGCGCGGCCGTCAGCAAGGTGATCATCGAGACGGCGCTGCTGACCAACGAGGAGAAGGTGCGCGCCTGCGAGCTGTCGAGGAAGGCGCGCGCGAACTTCGTGAAGACCTCCACCGGGTTCGCGTCGGGCGGAGCCACGGCCGAGGACGTGGCGCTCATGGCGTCGGTCGTGCGCGGGGCCGGCATGGAAGTCAAGGCGTCGGGCGGCATCCGCTCGTTCGACGACGCGCGGCGCATGATCGAGGCGGGCGCCACCCGCCTGGGCGCCAGCGCCAGCATCGCCATCGTGCAGGAAGCGCAGAAGAGCGCGTAGCGGACGGGAGAGCAAGATGGTCGACCTGAGGGCCTACTGCGTGATCGACAGCCTGCAGCCGCAGTTCGCCTCGTTCCAGGCGACGGTGGCGCAGGGCTTCCTGCCCAAGGTGGGGCAGGCCAGCCTGTTCGTGGAGATCGCGCCGGGCATCGAGATCAACCGCGTGATGGACATCGCGCTGAAGTCCACCAGCGTGACGCCGGGCATGCAGATCGTCGAGCGCAACTTCGGCATGCTGGAGGTGCACTCCGACAGCCAGGCCGACGTGCGGCAGGCCGGCGCGGCGATCCTCTCGGCGCTGGAGCTGACCGAGGAGCAGCGCCTGAAGCCGCGCATCATCTCCGACCAGGTGGTCAGGCACCTGGACGACCACCAGTGCATGCTCATCAACCGCATGCGGCACGGCAACCTGATCCTGGCGGGGCAGACGCTGTTCGTGCTGGAGTGCGAGCCGGCGGCCTACGCGGCGCTGGCGGCCAACGAGGCGGAGAAGGCGGCGAACATCAACATCCTGGAGGTGCGCGCGTTCGGCGCCTTCGGGCGGGTCTATATCGGTGGCGAAGAGAAGGACGTCGAGGTGGCGCGGCCGGCGGCGGTCGCGGCCCTGGAATCGTTGGCGGGACGGACGGACGGCCGGTAGCCCGCGGGCGCCGGCACTGAGGAGGAGACGGCAATGGCAGACGCTCTGGGGATGATCGAGTGCAGGAGCTTCGCGGCGACGGTCGAGGCGGCCGACGCGATGGTCAAGGCCGCCCGCGTGGAGCTGGTGGGCTACGAGAAGACGGGCGGCGGCTACACGACGGCCGTGGTGCGCGGCGATGTCGCGGCGGTGAAGGCGGCCTGCGACGCGGGCCAG
>VGXH01000136.1 GCA_016873405.1 bacterium | reverse complement strand
TTTTCGGCCAACGGCACGACCACCGTCGGCGGCGCGCTGCACTACGGCGGCAGCTTCCCCGACAACACGTCGACCAGCGGGTCCTATTCGCTGGGCGGGACGAACTTCGCCGACGACTTCCATGTCTACGCCGTCGAGTGGGAGCCGGACACCATCCGCTGGTACGTGGACGGCACGCTGTTCATGACGCGCACCAGCGCGCAGTGGTACTCGAACAACGCGCCGGGCAACGACCGCGCGCCCTTCGACCAGCCGTTCTACATCATCCTCAACACCGCGGTCGGCGGCTGGTACACCGGCTGCACCAGCAACGGCTGCGTGACGGCCAACCTGCCGCAGCAGTTCCTGGTCGACTACGTGCGCGTGTACGAGGACATCCCCAACGCGCTGCCCGTGGTGACCATCACGGCGCCAGGGCCCGTCGCGACGGTGCCGGCCGGCGACATCACGATCACCGCCACGGCGTCCGATGCCGACGGCTCGGTCACCATGGTCGACTTCGTCAACGGCGCGACGCTTCTGGCCACGGATACGACCCCGCCCTACACCTGCACCTGGTACGCGGTCCCCACCGGCTGTTACACGGTGACGGTCCGCGCGACCGACAACCTGGGCGCCACCGCGACAGCCACCGTCGATCTGACCGTCGGCGCCGGCTGCGGCCAGGCGGCGTGGCCGGGCGTCACGCCGGTCATGCCGGGCCGGATCCAGGCGGAGGACTACGACATCGGCGGTTCCGGCGTGGCCTACGCGGACATCGAGCCGGCCAACAACGGCGGTCGCTACCGCCCGGCCGAGGGCGTGGACATCGAGAATTGCTCCGACACCGGGGGCGGGTTCAACGTCGGTTGGATCAGTCCCGGCGAGTGGATCGAATACACCGTCGCGGTGCCCGCGGCCGGCGGCTACACGCTGCGGGCGCGCGTCGCCTCGCTGGCCGGCGGCGGCAGCTTCCGGCTCGAGTCCGGCGGCGTCGACCGCACCGGGAACATCGTCGTCCCGAACACGACCGGCTGGCAGACGTGGACCACGGTGTCGGCTCCGGCCTTCCTGGCGGCGGGCACGCACGTCATGCGCTTCGTGCCGACCGGCGCCGGCTTCAACGTGAACTGGTTCGAGGTCGCCGCCGGCGCCTCGGCGGTTGAGGTCGAGGTGCCGACGGCGGCGCCGCGCCTGCTGCCTGCCCACCCGAATCCGTTCAACCCGCGCACGGTGATCAGCTACGAACTGCCCGAACCGACCGGCGTGCGGTTGACCATCCACGACACGGCCGGACGGCTCGTGCGCACGCTGGTCGCCGGCGCCACGCTCGCCGAGGGCCGCCACGAAGTCGACTGGGACGGCCGCGACGACGCCGGCCGCGGCCTGCCGGCGGGCGTCTACCACTGCCGGCTGGAGGCCGGCGGTGTCGCCACCGGCCGCTCGTTGACCCTGTTGAAGTAGGGCGTCCGACCGCTGACGGCCGGCCAGATCATCGCGCGCGGCGCCCGCCGCAGCGGGGCCTTCGTGGACAGCTCGGGCTAGGCGGTGACGACGGGATCCCCTTCGCTCGCGTGCTCCGCCTGGATCCGGAGCACGTCGTCGAGCCGCGCCATGAAGGCGCTGACGCAGAGGGGATCGAACTGGGAACCGCTGCCGGCGGTCAGGAAGTCCAAGGCCTTCTCGAGACTCCACGCCGGCTTGTACGGACGCGCGCTGGTCAGGGCGTCGAACACGTCCGCCACGGCCACGATGCGCGCCGGCAAGGGGATCATGCCGCGCGAGAGGCCAAGCGGGTAGCCTTCGCCGTCGTACCGCTCGTGGTGCGAGCGCGCGATGCCCGCCGCGATTCGCAGCATCTGCGAGGCGCTGCCGCGCAGGATGCGGTAGCCGGCCTCCGCGTGCGTCTTCATGATCTCCATCTCGTCAGCATCCAGGCGACCCGGCTTGAGCAGGATGTGGTCCGGGATCGCCACCTTGCCGATGTCGTGCATCGGGGCCGCCTTGAGGATCAGGTCGCAGTGGCCCGGGCGCAGACCCATCTGGACGGCGATCAGGTGCGAGTAGTGGGACATCCGCGCGATGTGCGCGCCGGTCTCGGGATCGCGGTACTCGGCGGCGCGCGACAGGCGCGCGATCATCTCGTCCTCGCGCCGCGCGATCTCGGCCGTGGCTGCGGTCACCTCCTCGGCGAGGTGCGCCGCGCGATCCTCGAGCAGCTTCTGGCCATGCCTGAGCGCGAGCATGTTCCTGACCCGCGCGCCGAACTCGACGCTGTCGATCGGCTTCGTCAGGAAGTCCGTGGCGCCGATCATCAGGGCGTCGTAGCGCGTCTGCCGCTCCCGGTCGCCGGTGATCATGAGGACCGGGGTGTCCGACCGGCCGGGCAGTTCGCGGAAGCTGCGGATGAAGGCGATGCCGTCCAGCTCCGGCATCATGAAGTCGACTACGAGCAGGTCAAGGTCGTTCTCGGCGCACCAGAGCAGACCGGTCAGCGGCTTCTGGAACGGCACCGGCTCGTGCTCGCCCACCCTGCGCACGAGTCCCGACAGGAGCTGCAGATTGACCGGATCGTCGTCGACGATGGCGATGCGCACGGAACCCTTCCCGGGAGCGCCGGCCGGCGGCGGGCCGGCGGCGGTGCGGTTGCTTTTCGGCACCGGATCACCGGGACTTGACGACGGAATGCCGCGGGGAGCGCGATCGCTCAAGCGCCGGGCCGGGCCACCGATAACCGGCGGGGGCCCGGACAGCACCCGGCCGCCGGCACCGGCGGACGGCCGCCTCAACGAGGAGAGATCATGCCCGTACGTCGCATCCCCGTCCGCACGCGCCTGATCCTGCCGATCGGACTGTTGGCCGCCATCGGCGGCCTGGTGGCCCTGGAGCGGAACGAGTCCCGACGGACGCCGCACCCGGACGCGCCGGCCCTGTACGGCTACATGGGCGCGGGGGAGCGCGAGTCGGCGCACGCGCCCGACCGGTTGCTGGTGAAGGTCCGCGACACGTCTCTGGCGCCGGAACTGGCGCCGGGTGCCCTGGACAAGGGGCGTTCCTCGCCGAAGGCGCGAACGGGCCTGGCCAGCCTGGACGCCCTGGTCGAGAAGGCGGGACTCGCCGGCATCCGCCGGGCCTACGACGTCGAGTCGGGCGCCAAGCGCGCCGCGGCCGCCGGCGTCGACCGCTGGCTGCGCCTGGACTTCGCGGGCGAGCCGGACCTGGCCGCGCTGGCCGACGCCGTCGCCGCGCTGCCCGAGATCGAGGCGGTGTCGCTGGACTGGCGGGCCTGGCGGACCGACACGGCCACCGATCCGCTGCTCGCCGCCAATTGGGGCCACGAGAACACGGCGCAGCTGCCGGCGTTCAACTGGGTCGTCACGCACGCCCACACGGGCCCCGGTGTCGGCGCCAAGGGCTTCGACGCCGATCTGCCGCAAGCCTGGCAGTTGCCCAAGGGCTTCGGCTCCGACGACGTGATCATCGCGATCATCGACTCGGGCGTGGACCTGGACCACCCGGACCTGCGCCTGGTCGAGGGCTACGACTTCGGCGACGGCGACACGGATCCCGATGACGACTCCCTCGGCGCGGGCCACGGCACCCGCTGCGCGGGCGTGGCCGCGGCGCTGGCCAACGGCGTCGGCGCCGTGGGCGTGGCGCCCGGCTGCGCGGTCATGCCGCTGAAGGTCGCCGGCGGCGACGGCATCATCTGGTTCAGCGCCGTGCAGGCCGCGCTCTACCACGCGGCCGACAAGGGCGTGGCGGTGGCCAGCCTGAGCTTCGGCGCGCCCATCAAGACCGACGCCGCGACCGAGGCCGCGCTGCGCTACGCCCACGAGGCCGGCGTCGTCCTGGTGGCGGCCGCCGGCAACAGCAACCGGTCCGAGATCCTGTACCCGGCGTGCAGCCCCTACGTGATCGCCGTCGGCGCCGCCTCGCCCGGCGGCGATCGCAAGCGCAGCTCCAGCGTGCCGGCGGAAGTCGGCGCCGGCGTCAGCACCGATCCCCACGGCGTCACCTGCGACGGCGAGAGGTGGTGGGGCTCCAGCTACGGCTCGGCGGTCCAGGACGCGGCCGACGCGGTCGACCTGCTGGGACCGACGATCCTGCCGACCTGCGACATCGCCGGCCCGGGCGGCTCGCACGCCGGCGATTACGAACCGTTCTTCAACGGCACCAGCTGCGCGGCGCCGTACGTGGCGGGCGTGGCGGCGCTGGTGCGCTCGACCAAGTCGGGACTGACGCCCGCCCTGGTGCGCGAGGCCCTGGTGGTCGGAGCGCGCGACGTGATCAGCGTCGAGTCGGCGGCGGGCTGGGATCGCCACGCCGGCTACGGCCTGGTCAACGCCGTCGGGGCGATCCTGGGCGAAGCGCCCGCGCCGCCTGATGACCTGCCCGACGATCCGCCGGGACCGGCGCCGGCGCCCGTCGGATTGCCGGCCGCGCCGGCGACGCTGGAGCAGAACCAGCCCAATCCGTTCAATCCCGTCACCAGCATCGCGTTCACGCTGCCGGCGTCCGGGCCCGCGCGGCTGGCCGTGTACAGCCTTCGCGGGGAACTCGTGGCCGTGTTGACCGCCGGCGACCAGGCCGCCGGCAGCCACGTCATCAGCTGGGACGCCACCGGGCACCCGAGCGGGATCTACGTCTATCGCCTCCAGGCGCGGGGGGTGGACCTGACGCGGAAGATGACGCTTGTCAAATAGTCCGCGGCTTCCCGTCAGCGGACGCTGCCGGCCTGCGCGGATTCGCGCCGGGCCGGCTGACGGCCAACCCGTTGACGCCGCTTCCACATCATGTCAGAATATATGATCGTCCGTTTCGTCCCGCGGCGATCGGCGGGCGGGCCCCGGGGGCCCGTCGCGCGATGCGCCGTCGGTCTCGCCCCGATCCAGCCGGCATCTTTCCGGTGCCCGGAAGTGAGCTTGCGACATGTCGCCGATCGCCCGGACCTTCGATCGCTCCCGCGTGCCCAGCCTGGTTCTCCTGCTGCTGGGCCTGGCCCTGGCCGGCTCGTCGTCCGCCGCACCGGCCGCTGCCGCCGGCGAGCCGGCGACCGTCGCGGCCCCGACGGTCACGCTCCCGACTGCCGCGCCCCCGGCCGTCACGCCCCCGATTTGGCGCGTGCTCGAGGCCACGCCGACGTCGCTGCGCGTGGAACTGGAGATCCCGGGCTACCTGCGGCGGCCGGCCGGCGAGCCGGATCACCCGGGGGCGGTCGATCTCGTCGTGCCCGGCGGCGGGGAGACCGGCGAGGTCGGCGCGCCGATGCTGCCGACGGTCAGCCGCCTGGTCGCGATCCCGGCGGGCATGCAGGTGACCGGCGCGGTGGTCGAACAGACCGTGACCGTGCTGGAGGACCTGGACCTGGCGCCGCTGCGCGTGGATGAGGAGGCGCCGTTCGCGCGCGCCGCGGACGCCTACGCGGTGCCCGGCTGGCGTCAGGCGACATTCCCCTCGACGGCGGCCGTGCTGTCTCCGGCGACCAAGGCCGCGCGGGCGCAGCCGATCGCGGTGGCGGCCGTCGGAAGGCCGGCGATCCTGGCCGGCCAGCCGGTGGTGGCGTTGAGCGTGGCGCCGGTGGCCTACGATGCGGTGGCCCGGCGCGCGCTCGCCGCCGACCGCGTCGTGATCGAGTTGCGCTTCGCGCCCGGGCCCGGCGGCGTCGCCCCCGCCCGCGCCCGCCCGCTGCCGGCGTCGTTCGCGGCGCTGGCGGGCGGCCAGGTGCTGGGCCTGCCGCGCGAGAAGCTGCTGCCGGCCGTCGGCGCCGAGCCCGGCCTGTGGGTGGCGGTCGCGCGCAACAACGCGACCGTGCTGACCAAGCTGCAGCCCCTGCTCGACTGGCGCCGGCGCCAAGG
>VGXH01000135.1 GCA_016873405.1 bacterium | reverse complement strand
GCGCGGTCCTGGCCTGCGTCGTCGAGGACGCCGGGGCCTACGGGCGGATCGTGAAGGATGCGGCCGGGAACGTGCAGAGGATCGTCGAGGCGCGCGACGCCACGCCGGCGGAACTGGCGATCGGCGAATACAACAGCGGCGTGTTCTGCTTCCGCACCGCGGACCTGGCCGAGGCGCTGGCGAACCTGACGACCGACAACGACCAGGGCGAATACTACCTGACGGACACCGTGGCGTACCTGGTCGGGAGGGGGCGGCCGGTGACCGCGGTCCGGGCGGGAGGTCCCGGCGAGGTCGTGGGCATCAACACGGTCGACGAACTTGCGGTGGCAGAGCGGCTCCTGGCCGGGCGGGCGGGCTAGGCATGGAGCGGCTCTGCACGCCCTGGAGGTACGCATACGTGAGCGGCGAGCGGCACGAGGAAGGCTGCATCTTCTGCAACCGCCTGGCGGGCGACGACCGCGAGCACTACGTGCTGCACCGCGAGCCGGGCTGGTACCTGATCCTCAACCTGTACCCCTACAACAGCGGCCACCTGCTGCTGGTGCTGGGCCGGCACGCGGCGCGACTGTCCGACTGCACGCCGGCGGAGCCCCCGGACATGGCCCGCCTGCTCAAGCTCATGGAGGACGTCCTGCAGGAGGCCTTCCGGCCCGACGGGATCAACTGCGGCTACAACGGGGGCACCAGCGCCGGGGCGGGCATCCCCGGCCACCTGCACCTCCACATGCTGCCGCGCTGGTCCGGGGACACGAACTTCATGAGCACGATCGGCCAGACGCGCGTCATGCCCCAGACGCTCGACCAGGTCTGGGAGCGCCTCAAGCCCGTGGTCGACCGCCTGGCGGCGGCGCCGGGCGTCTGAGGCGCCCGCCAATCGCGGGTTCCTTTGGCCCTTGGCCGATGCTATCTTGCCCGCGCGGGCGACGCCCGGCCATGGGGGCCGCGGGCGGCCGCACCGGGGAAAGACGGAGGACGATGCGCAAGTCGCTGGGGACGGTGGTCCTGACCTTGCTCGTGGGCGTTCTGATCGGCGCCATCGTGAGCGAGGTCCTCGGGCTCTTCCTGAAGCAGGGCAGCGTGGCCGAACAGCTCTTCGTGCGGTACGTCACCTTCGGTCCCGAGGTCAACCGCTGGAACCTGGTGATCCTCGACATCACGTTCGGGTTCCAGATCCACTTCAACCTCATGAGCGTGATCGGCGTCTTCATCGCCTCGCAGATCCTGAGGTGGTACCGCTGAGCCACGGGAGGCCGTGATGGTTCCAGTGCCCGCATTCCTGGGGAACATCGGCTGGCAGGAGATGCTGGTCATCCTGGTGTTCATCCTGCTCTTCTTCGGCCCGAAGCGGCTGCCCGAGGTGGCCGAGGCCTTCGGCAAGTCGATCCGGAAGTTCAAGAGCGCGACGCAGGACGCCTCGCGCGAGGTGCGTCGGGAACTCGAGGACGCCGGCAACTCCCGGCCGAACGACGCGCCGCCGTCGGGCAACGACAAGCCGCAGGGCCCGGCGCAGCCCTGACCGCCGGGAGGTCGGCTTGAACCTCACGCAACTGCTGGACCAGCTCAAGGCCGACGAGCGATTCCTGCGCCACGTGACCCGGTGGGAGGTCATCCCGCCGCAGCCCGCCCGCACGGCGCCCTTCCCGGCCAGCCTCGAGCCGCGCCTGCGCGAGGCGCTGCGCCGGCGCGGCGTGGACGAGTTGTACACGCACCAGGCCGCAGCGGTGGCGCTGGCGGCGGCCGGGCGCTCGTTCGTGGTGCCGACGCCGACGGCCAGCGGCAAGACCCTCTGCTACAACCTGCCGGTGCTGGACGCGATCCTGCGCGATCCGCAGGCGCGCGCGCTCTACCTCTTCCCGACGAAGGCCCTGGCCCAGGACCAGATGCACGAGGTGCACGGCCTGGTCACCGAACTGGGCGCGGACATCCGCACCTTCACCTTCGACGGCGACACGCCGGAGACGGCGCGGCGCGCGATCCGCAGCTCGGGTCACATCGTGGTCACGAACCCGGACATGCTGCACCAGGGGATCCTGCCGCACCACACGCTGTGGGTGAAGCTGTTCGAGAACCTCCGCTTCGTCGTCGTCGACGAGGTGCACCAGTATCGCGGCGTCTTCGGCAGCCACGTGGCGAACGTGCTGCGGCGGCTGCGACGCGTGGCGAGGTTCTACGGGGCCGATCCGCAGTTCATCTGCTGCTCGGCGACGATCGCCAACCCGCTGGAGCTGGCCGAGAGGCTGACCGGCCGGGAGATGGCCGAGGTCGGCGACAACGGCGCGCCGCGGGGCCTCAAGCACTTCATCTTCTACAACCCGCCGGTGGTCAATCGCGAGCTGGGCATCCGCGCCTCGACGATCAAGACCACGCGCGCCATCGCCGAGCGCTTCCTGGGCACCGGCGCGCAGATGATCGTCTTTGCGCGCAGCCGCATGCGCGTGGAGTTGCTGCTGACGTACCTGGAGAAGGCGGGCCGGCGCGTGGGCATCCGCGGCGGCGAGGTGCGCGGCTACCGGGGCGGCTATCTGCCGGGCGAGCGGCGCGCCATCGAGCAGGGGTTGCGCGACGGGTCGGTCAAGGCGGTCGTCTCCACCAACGCCCTTGAACTGGGCATCGACATCGGGCGGCTGGACGTCTGCGTCATGGCGGGCTACGCGGGAACCGTGGCGGCGACCTGGCAGCAGGCCGGCCGGGCCGGTCGGAGACAGAACGTGAGCGCCGTGGTGCTGGTGGCCTCGAGCAGCCCGGCCGACCAGTACATCGTGACGAATCCCGACTTCTTCTTCGGGCGCAGCCCCGAGCACGCCACGCTGGACCCCGACAACCTCATCGTGCAGATGAGCCACCTCAAGTGCGCGGCGTTCGAGCTGCCCTTCCGTGAGGACGAGGACTACGGCGGGCGCCGGGTGACGGAGATCCTCGACTACCTGTGCGACAACCGCGTGCTGCACCGCGCCGAGGGCCGCTACCACTGGATGGCCGACACCTATCCGGCCGAGGACGTCAGCCTGCGCAGCGCCGCGCCGGACAACGTCGTGATCATCGACGACTCCCGGCCGGGCGGCCTCGTGATCGGCGAGATGGACCTGTTCAGCGCCCAGGAGATGCTGCACGACGACGCCATCTACATCCACGGCGCGCAGCAGCACCACGTCGATCGCCTGGACTGGGAACGGCGCGAGGCGCACGTGCAGCCGGTGCGGGTGGACTACTACACCGACGCGCAGCGCAAGAGCGAACTGAAGACGCTCACTGCCGACGAGCAGAAGGCGCACGGCGAGGGCGCGCTCGCCGTCGGCGAGATCGGGCTGGTGTCGAAGGTCACCGTCTACAAGAAGATCAAGCTTGGCACCCACGAGAACGTGGGCGCCGGGCGCGTGCACCTGCCCGAGATGGAGATGCACACGACGGGGTTCTGGTGGGAGGTGCCCGAATCGGCGGCGGCGGCGCTGGCGTCGCGGGGCCTGGACCTCGGCGACGCGCTGAAGGGCCTCGCGCATCTGCTGGGCTGCGTGGCGCCGGTGTTCATCATGGCCGACAGCGCCGACCTGCACGCGACGGCGATGATCCGCTCGCCGTTCACCGGCCGGCCGACGCTCTACCTGTACGACAGCGTGCCGGGCGGCGTCGGCTACGCGCGCCGCATCTACGAGCAGTTCGACGAGATCTGCCGCGCCGCGCGCAGCCACCTGGCGGGGTGCCCGTGCGGGCACGGCTGTCCCGCCTGCGTGGGGGCGACCGTCGACTCCGGCGACACCGCGCGCGCGGGAGCCGCGTGGCTGCTGGCCCGGGCCGGCGCCGGCGATGCGGACGCGGACGCGCGCGCGACGGCGGCGGAGGGCTGACGATGGACCTGCGCGGCAGGCTGGCCCGCCTCGAACGGTCGGCCGGGCGGCCGGCGGCGACGCGCGGCGGCGTCGCCGGGACAACGGGGGCGGGAGGCGGCCTGCCGGCGGAACTGGGCCTGCGCGAGGCCTCGACGCCGGCCGGGCCCTGCTGGTACCGCGAATGGCGCGAAGCGGGCTGCGGCCCGGGCGAGGAGCTGCCGGACCTGCGGGGGATCGTCACGCACCGGCAGGCGCGGGCGATCGCGCGCGCCGATGTGCTCCTGCTGGACACCGAGACGACGGGGCTGGTCGGGGGCACCGGCACGCTGGCCTTCCTGGTGGGCGTGGGCTGGTGGGAGGGCCCGGACCTGGTGGTGCGCCAGCTCTTCCTGCCGGCGCCCGGCCGCGAGGAGGGCCTTCTGGCCGCGCTGGCGGAATGGGCGGCGCCGTTCCGCGCGGTGGTCACCTACAACGGGGCCTCGTTCGACCTGCCGCTGCTGCGCACGCGCGCCCTGCTGAACCGGCGCGGCGACCCGCTGGCGCATCTGGATTCGTGGGATCTGCTGCCGGCGGCCCGGCGCCTGTGGGGACGCGCCCTGGCCGACTGCCGGCAGCAGACCGTCGAGTGCGGCGTCTGCGGGCTCGCGCGCGGCGAAGGCGACATCGAGGGGGCGCGCATCCCGGAGGTCTGGAGGACGTGGCTGGGTGAGGGCGACGCGTCCGACCTGCTGTGCGTCCTGCGGCACAACCAGCGCGATCTGCGCGGGCTGGCGGCGATCCTCGACCGCGCCTGCGCCGCGCGGGAGGAACTGGACCGGCCGGCGGTCGCCGGTCCGGGCGATCCCTTGCGCGCCTGGGCCCTGGCGCGCGTGGCGAGCCGCCGCCGGGAGCACGCGACGGCGGCCGACTGGATCGGCGTCGCCCTGGCCGCGGGCGCGGAACCGGGAACACAGGACGCGCGACGGCTGGCGCGCGAGGCGGCGCTGCTGCTGAAGCGCGCCGGACGCTGGACGGAACTCGAGCGGCTCCTGGTGAGCCAGATCGACGCCGGCGCGGGCGCCTGGGCGCATCGCGAGGCGGCGATCCTCTACGAACGCCGGCTGCGGCGCCTGGAGCGGGCGCTGGTCCACGCCGGGCTGGCGGCCGAGCCGGCGCGCGTGGAGCGGCTGCGCCGGCGGCTGGCGCGAACGGCGACCCCGCGCAGGACGGAGGGAACATGATCAGGCTGTCCCGCAGCGAAGGCCACCTGTTCGTGGCCGGCGTGCGCGTGCTGGCGCACCGGCTGGGGCGGGGGCCGACGCCGCCGGAACTGGCGGAACTGCTCCTGCAGAACGAGAGCCAGGTGCGCCTGCAGGCGGCCGCGCTGGAGGAACTGGGCGCCGTCGCGCTGGTCACCAGCGCCTTCGAGACGCATCTGGAGGTCCGCGACCACCTGCGCCTCGAGCATCTGGAGGAGGGGCAGGGCCCGGCGATCGGCGACGCGCTGCGCGACTTCGACGAGCGCAAGCGCGAGGAAGCCGAAAAGATGGCCCGCCTGTTCGACACCGGCGAGGCCGAACAGGCGCGGCAGGATCAGCTGCGCCGGATGGACGAGGACCTGCGCGACTTCCGGCGCAAGCGGCCGCGCAACCCGTTCGGCGACGACTGAGCCGCCTGGTCGGGGACGACGAGGGGGCGACGGAAACGGCGAAGGCCCGGGACGCGAGCCCCGGACCTTCGTCGCCTCCGCGGCCGGGTCGCCCTCAGCCGTCGCCGCGCAGGGCGGCGCGCCGGTCCTCGATCTTGGCGGCGGCGATCTGGTCCTGGAGCCACTTCTGGACGGCTTCGTTCTGGGCCTGCATCGTCAGCGTCTGCTGGATGCCGACGCGGCGGGCGGCGAAATCCGCCTCGTCGATCGGCTTGATCCACAGCGGCATGCCGGCATAGACGCCGCGGGCCGTCTCGACCTCCGCCGTGAGCCGCCCGACCAGGCCCTCGATCACCTGCTGGTTGAACTCGGTGCCGAAGCCGATCTCGGGCACGTTG
>VGXH01000134.1 GCA_016873405.1 bacterium | reverse complement strand
AACGCGCTCTCGACGAAGTAGTCCACGGTGCCGCTCAGCGACAGGACGGCCTGACCGATGTGGATCAGCTCGGTCGCGCCGGTCCCGATGATGTGCACGCCGAGCACGGCGTGGGACTGCGGGTGGAAGATGATCTTCAGCAGGCCGACATCGTCACCGAGCAGTTGGCCGCGCGCCGTCTCGGTGTAGCGGGCGCTGCCGGTCTCGTAGGGAACGCCCTGTTCGGTCAGCTGCTCCTCGCTGCGGCCGACGGTGCTGATCTCGGGAATCGAGTAGATGCCGATGGGGAAGTCGCGGCTGCGGTCCTGGGTCTCGACGCCGAACATGTGGCAGACCGCGGTGCGGCCCTGGTTCATCGAGGTCGAGGCCAGGGCGGGGAAGCCGATGACGTCGCCCACGGCGTAGATATCGGCGTTGGCCGTCCGATAGTGCTCGTCCACCTGCAGACGGTCCCGCTCGTCGGTCTCCAGACCGACCGCCGGCAGGTTCAGGCGCGCCGTGGCGCCATGGCGGCCGAGGCACCACAGCACGGCCTGGGCGCGCAGCAGCTTGCCCGAGCGCAGGCTCACCTCGACGCCGGCCGTATCCGCCTCGGCGCCGGTCACGCGGCGCACACCGGTGACCTCCTCGCCCAGGCGCAGCGTCAGGCCGCGGGAGCGCAGGTGGTACTGCAGGGCTTCGCCGATCTGCAGGTCCAGGAAGCCGAGCACGCGCGGGCCGCGCTCGACCAAGGTCACGCGCACGCCCAGGCGCGCGAACATCGAGGCGAACTCGGTGCCGATGACGCCGCCGCCGCAGACGATCAACGTTTCGGGCAGACAGGGCAGCCGCAGCAGGTCGTCCGATGTGAACACGCACGTGTCGTCGAAGGGCACCGAAGCCGGCCGCGACGGGGGATCACGTCGACGCCGTTGCGCCGCAACTGCACGCGCACGATCTCCATCTCGGTGGCGATGATGCGCTGGCACGAACTGAGCAATTCGCCGATGGTCAGACGGCCGGTGCGGACCTCGCCGCGCGCGGACAGGTGGTCCTTGCCGGCGGTGGCGCGCATGATCGCCTCGCGCAGCGCCTTCGACGGGATGGTGCCGGTGTGGACGGCGACGCCGCCGACCTGCTCCATCCGCTCGACGACGCAGACCCGGTGCCCGAGCTTGGCCGCCTGGATGGCCGCCTTCTGGCCGCCGGGACCGCTGCCGATCACGCACAGTTCGAAATCCGCCACGCTGTCGGTTCCCCCCGCGGTCCGCGTCCGCCGGGCGGGCGCCGCGCCCGCTCCCCCTGCCGCGGTCGGCGCGGGATCCTGTCCGGGCTAGGGGCCGTCGGGGACGACGCCGGGCGGCAGGTTGTCCGCCGGGGTCGCCAGGTCGCCGTCGGGGCCGCCGGAGACCACGGTCCGCGTCGAGACCCGGATGCCGTAGGGCTCTCCCCAGCCGTCGGTCGCCAATATATCGCCCAGTCCGAGATTCGCCCGGTCGAGATCCCAGACGCCCTCGAGCACGAGCGAAGCCTGCGCATCGAGCCGCGACTGGGCCATGGACAGCTCGTACGCCGTGGCGCGCCGCCCCGGCGCGGCGCTGCCGATCGTCAACTGGAGGTCGTCGGGTGTGCCCGGCTGGCCGTCGGCGCCGCGGCTGCCGACGACGGCGAACGGCGGATGGGCGGCGGCATCGACCGAGAACGACAGCGGCACGCCCCAGCCGTCGGCCAGAGCCTCGGCGCCGAACGATGGCGGCAGCCAGCCGTCCAGCAGGTCGACCAGCGCGGCAGGGAACGAACCCTGCAGCCGGAAATGCTCCTGGGCCGCGGTCGAGATCGCCGCCAGCCGTTCGTTCGTCACGGCCTCCAGGCCGGAAGCTGCGCCGCCGAGGTCCACCAGGACCAGCAGGTCGTCCTGCCCCGGCGTGCCCGGCGCGGTTCCCCCCGTGGTCCAGATGCCGCCGACGGTTCCGATTCCCAGCCGCCCGTCGCCGCCACCGGAGGCGACGAGCGCCGCGGCCTGCCCCGTATCCAACTGGGGGGCGCGATCATAGGCCAGGGCGTGGTTCCAGGCGTCCAGACCGACCTCGGCGGCGGCGGCCCCGCGTCCGCCTTCCAGATAGGGGCCGCCCCAGCCGCCCAGGCCCGGATCGGTCACCAGGGCGGCCAGTCCCTCGGCCTCGTCGGGCAGGCGACCGACATCGCGGTAAAAGGCCACCAGCGCCTCGTCGAGTCGCAGCAGGCGGGCGCGGGTCTCCGCTTCGCGGGCCGCCACGTACTCGCGGAACAGGAGCGGTCCCACGGTGCCGGCCAGGATCGCCACCACGGCCAGCAGGACGATCAGGCCGAGCAGGCCGAACCCGGAACGGCCTGTGGTGGCGGCGGGCTTCACCATGCGGGGGGTCTCCTGGGGCGGTGTGGTCGGCAGCCGCCATCGTCGCCAGCGGAAGCCGGGCGGTCAAGTCCCATCCCGGACGCCGGGCGGCCGACCACGGCGGCACTGAAGGTATCCCGCAAGGAACCGCTGCCGCGGCCGCAGCCCGGCCGTGGACCTCGGGGCCCGGACGCCTCTCCCCCCCCTCCGGCATGGAAATGCTCGCGGCGACCGGTATCCCGGACCGGGCGACGCGCTACGGGAGCTACCAGCGGACCAAGGTCGAACTCGACGCCCAGATCGCCGAGGTGGAGCGGATGATGCGGTTGCGTCTGGCGGGCGGCGCGGTCACCGACGGCACGGTCGCCGTGACGCGCCCTGCTGGTCGCCACGATCTGCGGGTAGCCGGCAGGTGCGCCGATCAGCATTGCCGTGGCGCGCGATCGCGCGGCCGGTCGGGCAGCTCGAGCAAGCCGCCGCGCGCGTCGCGCGCGGCGACCTGACGGCGCCATCAGCGAAACCGTGGGCGGCGTCGTGAGCATCAACCGGAACGTCGGGCAACTGACGTCCATCGGGCGCAGGCTGCAGGAGCAGACGGCGCGACTGAAGCTGGCTTGAGCGACGGCCTCCGCCGACGGGAACCGGTCCGGGACGCGGGCTATTCGCGGCCCAGCGCCACGATCGGGTCCATGCGGGCCGCCTTGTTCGCGGGATAGAGCCCGAAGAAGACGCCGATCGACACCGAGAACGCCGCCGCGCCGATCGTCACCCAGGGCGAGATCGCGAACGGGAACCGCAGCAGGTGCGTCATGCCCCACGACGCGAAGTAGCCCGTCACGATGCCGATCAACCCGCCGATGCCCGTCAGCGTGCCGGCCTCGATCAGCACCTGCAGCAGGATGTCCTGCCGCCGGGCGCCGACGGCCATGCGCACGCCGATCTCGCGGGTGCGTTCGGCCACCGAGATCAGCATGATGTTCATCACGCCGATGCCGCCCACGAGCAGGCCGATCGAGGACAGCACCACCAGCACCAGGGCCACGCCTCCGGTCACCTTGTCGATCAGCTCGCCGTAGGTCTCCGAGGAGATGATGTCGAAGTCGTTGGCCTGGTCGGGCCGCAGGCGGCGCTCGCGCCGCAACGTGCCGGTCACGTTGGACAGGACCTCGTCCGAGGTGAAGCCGTCAGCCGTGGTCAGGGCCAGGTTGCGATCCTCGAAACCCGTGAAGAGCGCGTCCTTCTCGAAGGTGGTCCACGGAGTGCAGACGTAGTTGTCACCCATCGCGCCGACGATGTGCCGGCGGGCGGCCATGGCGCCGACGATCAGATAGGGCTTGTTGAAGATCTGCAGCGTGCGTCCGATCGGATCGCGGCCCGGGAAGAGGTCCTCGCGCGGGCCGTAGCCGAGCACGGCGACGCGTGCGCTGGAGGCCACCTCCTCGGCCGTGAAGAAGCGGCCTTCCTCGACCGCGATCGAGAACAGGAACGGGAAGTGCTGCGAGCAGCCGAAGCCCTGCACGAAATTGGTGCGTTCCTTGCCGTAGTCGAGGACCATGCCGCGGCCGTTGGAGAGCTGGTAGTCCACCATGCCCACGCCCTCGGTGGCCTCGACCGGCGCGATCAGTTCCGGCATGAGGTGCGAGCGCCTCAGCTTGTCCCGGGGGTCGCCGCCGCCGACGCCGCTGTCGCGGCTGACGTACAGGTAGGGCCGGCTCGAGGAGACGACGTCGTCGCGGATGCGGCCGCTCAGGCCGCTGACGATGGTGTAGATCGCCAGCAGGGTGGTCACGCCGATCGCCACGCCCAGGATCAGCAGCGACGAGCGCATGCGGTGCCCGGTGATCGTGTGCAACGCCTGCCGGACGGCGTCCCTGTGGTCGAAGCGGCCGCTATTCATGGCGCAGCGCCTCCACGGGATCCAGACCCGCCGCCTTCCAGGCCGGATAGGTGCCGAAGCCGGCGCCGATCAGGAACGTGGTGCCAAGGCCGAGCAGGATGGACCAGCCCGCCAACGCGAACGGCAGCGGCGAGGCCAGCGAGATGACCCAGGCCAGCAGCAGGCCGATGGCGATCCCCGCGATCCCGCCCATCACCGAGAGCGTGACCGCCTCGACCAGGAACTGCCACATGATCGCCAGGCGCCGGGCGCCGAGCGCCTTGCGCACCCCGACCTCACGGGTGCGCTCGGTGACCGAGACCAGCATGATGTTCATCAGCACGATGCCGCCGACGACCAGGCTGATGCCCACCAGCGGCACCAGGGCGCCGTAGATCGCCTTCGAGATGCCGCCCCAGATCGCCAGCATCTGGTCGCTGGAGCTCAGGGCGAAGTCGTTGCGCTCGAGCGGGCGCAAGCGGTGGCGCTGGCGCATGAGGAAGGTCGCCTCGTCCTTGGCGTCCTGCAGGCTCTCGAGCGTCGCGGCCTGGATCTTGAGGTCGATCGAGCGCGAGGCGCCGAAGAGCTTGAACCAGGCGGTGACGGGCACCACCGCGAACTTGTTGCGGTTGTTGCCCATCACGGTGCCGCGGTCCTCGACGACGCCGATCACCGTGAAGTGGCGGCCGCCGATCTTCAACTGCCGTCCGAGCGGATCGGCGTGGCGCGGGAACAGGTCGCGCGCCGCGTCGAAGCCGAGCACGGCCACCTGGTTCGCCGTCATGATGTCCGAGGCCGTCAGGTGGCGCCCCAGCAGCAGGGGCATGTCCTCGAGGACCGAATAGTCCTCGCTGGCGCCGCGGACCAGGGCGTTCCGGAAGACCTCGCCGCCGGCCCGCAGGTCGCCGTTGGCTTCGGAGTAGGCCCCGACGACGTTCGCGAACGTCATGCGCTCGGCCAGCCAGTCGCGGTCGGCCAGCGTCAGGTTGGGATTGTTGAGCGACTCCAGGAAGGCGTCGAAGTCGGTCAGGAACTGGATGCCGTCCACGCGCGTGAGCGTGAACACGGAGGTGCCCTCGTCCAACACGACCTGCGAGACGTAGCGGTCGGCGCCGTAGATCAGCGAGACCACGGCGATGACCGACATCGTGCCGACGATGTTGCCCAGCAGCGTCAGGAACGTGCGCAGCTTGTGGCCGCGCAGGCTCTCGAGCGCGATGCTGACCCCCTCCAGAACGTTCATCGGCCCGACCGGCCCCTGCCCCCGCGGCCCTTCTTCGCCAGTTCGACCTGCGCGCCGTCCTTCAGCTCGCGCAGGATCCGGAACGGCCCCGTCACCACGGTCTGGCCGGCCGCGACCCCGCCGAGCAGCTCGAAGTCGTTCTCGCCGGCGATGCCGATGGTCACGGGCACGAACTTCACGAAGCCGTCCTTCAGCACGAAGACGCCTTCGGTCTCCTTGCGTTTGACCCCCGACTCGCCGGCGGTGTCGGCTTTCGCCGTCCGCGGCACGAAGCCGAGGTCCTTGAGCGCGCCGGCCTGCGCCTTGGCGCGGCGACCGGCGTAGCGGCGCACGTCGGCGTCCTTGAGCGGCACGTCGCGCACCGTGACCGCGCCCAGCGGCACCGCCA
>VGXH01000133.1 GCA_016873405.1 bacterium | reverse complement strand
GCCGCCGGCCGGTCAGGGCGCCGGGCGCGAGGGCGGGCGGCCGACGTGGTCGTACTCGGGCCCGTCCAGCCCGCGCCGCACGCGCTCCACCAGTTCGCGCTGGTCGGTGGCGCCCCGCCAGCGTCCCGCCAGGCGCGCGGTCTGGATGCCGCCGTAGAACAGCGCCACCACCAGCACCGCGAAGACGGCCGGCCGCAGCCGGCGCGCGGCGCGGGCGCCCCAGGGCAGGGTCGGACGCAGCTGCAGCGCGTCGCCCTCGGGACAGGCGGCCACGCATTCCAGGCAGCCGGTGCACTCGACGGAGTTGACGGTCGTCTTGAGATCCACGGCGATGAAGGAGGGGCAGACCGCCGCGCACTGGCGGCAGTTCGTGCAGGCCGCGGGCGCGCGCACCACCTTCAGCGGCGACAGCCAGGAGAGCGGCCCCAGCAGCGCGCCGTAGGGGCACAGGTAGCGGCACCAGAAGTACGGCACCACGAACGACAGGACCACCAGGATCCCCAGCACCCACAGCGTGGTGGGCGAGGGGTCGGCGAAGAAGTAGAGCATCTTGATGTCCGAGACCTTGTTGTAGGGCAGGTCCAGGAACTGCGCGATCTGCTCGCGGCTCATCATCAGGAAGATCGCGTTCAGGAAGAACGCGAGCAGCAGGTACTTCAGCGACTGCAGCGGCCAGTCCAGCCCGGCGGGCAGCTTGATCCGCCGGCGGAAGACCTTGTGCGACAGGCGAGCCAGGTATTCGGCCAGCGTGCCGACCGGGCACAGCCACGAGCAGAAGGCCTTCTTCAGCAGCAGCGCCGTCAACAGCACCAGGCAGACGATGACCAGGCCGGCCGGGTGCACCATGTGGAAGGCGCCCGTCTCGACCCAGTGCCGCAGACTCATCAGCGAGGCGATGGGCAGGAAGCCCTCGACGCCGGGCGAGCGGGCGCCGTCGACCACGCCGCGCTCGAGTCCGTCCACCCACTGCACGAAGCGCCAGCCGACATACAGCACCGCGGCCACGGTTCCGAACTGGACCGCCTGGCGCACGAGCAGGGGGCGACGGGGCCGGGAGCGGAAGACCTGACGCGCGCGGCGGGCGCGCTCAGCGGGGGTAAGGCCTGGCGGGCGGCGGCCGAACATGTCGTGGTGCCTCCGGTTGGGCGGGGACGCTGCCGGCGCCGCGAATATGGCCGCCGGGCGCCCGCCAAGCCAGAGCAATTCGCTCTGATTGTGGCCGGTCGGCTTGCGCAGCACCCGGGCGCCGTCCATTTTGGCGCCATGTTGCCAGGCGCCAAGACAGCCACCAGCGCGGGCCGGCCGCTGCTCGAACGCTTCCTCTGGGACGTGTCCATGCGCGTGACCGAACTGACCGACGATGATCGCCACTGGGTGCAGGAGCGGACCGAACTCCTGTTCGGCGGCGATTTCGTCGTGTCGCGCACCGAGGTCCACGACCCACACAAGCTGCCCGGATTCATCGCCGCCGAGGGCCGCGAGCGCGTGGGCCTGGCCACCTATTGCATCTACCACGGCGAGTGCGAGCTGGTGACCATCGACGCCCTCTGCCAATTCTTGGGCGTCGGCACGCTCCTGCTGGAGAAGGTGGAGGAGGTCGCGCGCGCCGCCGGCTGCACGAAGATCTGGACCATCACCACCAACGACAACCTGGACGCGCAGCGCTTCTTCCAGAAGCGCGGCTTCGTCATCACGCAGGTGCGGCTGGGCGGCATGACCAAGATCCGCCTCCTGAAACCGAACGTGCCGAAGGTGGGCTACTACGGGATCCCCGTGCGCGACGAGATCGAGCTGGAGAAGCCGCTGCCGCCGCTGCCGGTCGGTTGAACGGGGAATCGACGGCCGCCGCGTCGGCCGCTCGCGCGCCGCGCCGCCTCCAGCCGGGGCGGCGCTTTCCGTCGTGCCAATCCCGGCGCTTTCCCTTATGATGGGCCCCCGACCGATAACCACAGGAGGAACGCGATGACCGCGCGCGAGAAGACGGCGGCCCTGCGCCGCGAACTGAAGAAGCTGGGCCTCAGCGCCCTGTACGTGCCCAGCGCCGATCCCCACCAGAGCGAGTACCTGCCCGACGCCTGGAAGCACCGCGCCTGGCTGAGCGGCTTCACCGGCTCGATGGGCGAACTGGTCGTGGGTCCGCGCCGCGCCGCGCTCTGGACCGACGGCCGCTACTTCCTGCAGGCCGGCAAGGAGCTGGCCGGTTCGGACATCGAACTGATGCGCATGGGCGAGCCGGGCACGCCGACGATGACCGCCTGGGTGGCGGCGCAGCTGCGCCCCGGCCAGGCGCTGGGCATGGACGCCAGCGTCGTCTCGATGGCGGCGGCGGCCGAGTTCGCGAACGCGCTGGCCCCGCGCGGCATCGAGGTGCGCTTCCTGCGCGGCAACCCGATCGATACGCTGTGGACCGACCGTCCGGCCGAGAGCCTGGCTCCGGTGACGATCCATCCGCGCCGTTACGCCGGCGAGACGGCCCAGTCGAAGCTGGCCCGCCTGCGCAGAGCCATGAAGGAGGCGGGCGTCAAGGCGCACGTCGTCTGCGCGTTGGACCAGGTCGCCTGGCTGCTGAACGTCCGCGCCGACGACATCGCCTTCACGCCGGTGGTCACCGCCTACGCCATCGTGACCGACCGCGGCTGCACGCTGTACGTGGACCCGCGCAAGGTGGACCGGGAGACGGCGCGCGAACTGCGTCCGTACGCGAAGGTGGAGCCCTACCGCAAGGTGTGGTCCGACCTGGCCGCCCTGGGGCGGCAGCGCCTGTCGGTGTGGGTCGACCCCGTGACGACCAACCGCCGCGTCGCCGACGCCCTCGGCAAGGCGCCGCTGCACTGCGCGACCTCGCCGCTGGTGGCCATGCGCGCGGTCAAGAACAAGGTGCAGATCAAGGCCATCACCGAGGCCCACCGGCGCGACGGCGTGGCCATGGTGCGCTTCCTGCACTGGCTGGAGGGCGCCGTGCCCAAGGGCGGCGTCACCGAGATCTCGGCCGCGGACCAGCTCTGGGAGTTCCGCCGCCAGGATCGCCGCTGCAAGGACTGCAGCTTCTCGACCATCAGCGGCTTCGGTCCGCACGGCTCGATCATCCACTACGGCGCCACGAAGAAGTCGAACGGCAAGCTGAAGCGGAAGGGCATCTACCTGATCGACAGCGGCGGGCAGTATCTCGAGGGCACCACCGACATCACCCGCACGGTGGCCTTCGGCAAGCCGACGCCGCGCCAGAAGGAGATGTTCACGCGCGTGCTGGCGGGGAACATCGACTGCACCCTGACGCCGTTCCCGGCCGGGACGACCGGCCAGCGGCACGAGATGTTCGCGCGCCGCCACCTGTGGCTGGCCGGGCGCGACTACAACCACGGCACCGGCCACGGCGTGGGCCAGTACCTGGGCGTGCACGAGGGGCCGCACAGCCTGAAGAACATCCCGACGCCGCCGTTCGTCGAGGGCAACCTGATGTCGATCGAGCCCGGCTACTACGAGGACGGGCGCTTCGGCATCCGCATCGAGAACCTGGCCTTCGTCACGAAGGACGAGAAGCTGTCGACCGCCGCGCGGACCTGGTACCGGTTCCAGCCGGTCACGCTGTGCCCGATCGACCGCAAGCTGGTCGACAAGTCGCTGCTGACGCGGGACCAGCTGGACTGGCTGAACGCCTACCACCGGCGCGTCTACCGGACGCTGGCGCGTTCGCTCGGTCGCGAGGAGAAGGCCTGGCTGCGGAAGGCGACGCGCCCGCTCTAGGGCGCGTGAGGGACAGGGGGACGGCGCGGCCGCGGTCGCGCCGTCCCGTATGGAGGAGGCCTGAACGCGCGGACGGGGATCCTCCGCGCCCGGAGGCGACGATGATCGCAGGAGTACCCCGCGAGGAGAAGGCCGGCGAGCGCCGCGTGGCGCTGGTGCCGGCCTCGGCGGCGGCGCTGAGGAAGCACGGCTTCGAGCTGGTGGTCGAGGCGGGCGCCGGACTGGCCGCCGGTTTCACCGACGAGGACTACGCCGCGCACGGCGCCCGCCTGGCCGCGCGCGGCGAGGTGTTCGCCGCCGCCGACATCGTGCTGCAGGTCAACGGCCCCGGCCAGGAAGGCGCGGACGCGGACCTGGCCCGTTGCCGGGCCGGCCAGGTGCTGGTCGGCCTGCAGGACCCGCTGGGCCACCCGCGCGGCACGGCGGCCCTGGCCGCCCGCGGCGTCACCGCCTTTTCCCTGGAACTGGTGCCGCGCATCACCCGCGCGCAGTCGATGGACGTGCTCTCGTCGATGGCCACGGTGGCCGGCTACCAGGCCGTGCTGGAGGCCGCCGCCCACCTGCCGCGCCTGTTCCCGATGCTGATGACCGCGGCCGGCACGCTGACGCCGGCCAGGGTCTTCGTCGTCGGCGTGGGCGTGGCCGGCCTGCAGGCCATCGCCACGGCGAAGCGCCTGGGCGCCGTCGTCGAAGCCTATGACGTGCGTCCGGCGGTCAAGGACCAGGTCCTGAGCGTGGGCGCGAAGTTCGTCGAGTTCGACCTCGAGACCGCCGGCGCCGAGGACCGGGGCGGCTACGCGAAGGAACAGAGCGCCGAGTTCATCCGCCGCCAGCAGGAGCAGATGCTGGAGGTCGTCGCGCGCAACGACGTGGTGATCACGACGGCCGCGATTCCCGGCCGCCGCTCGCCCGTGCTGGTGACGGCGCCGATGGTGGCGGCGATGGCGCCCGGCTCGGTCATCGTCGACCTGGCCGCCGAGCGCGGCGGCAACTGCGAACTGACGCGCGCCGGGGAGATCGTGACCGCGCACGGCGTCACCATCCTGGGCCCCGTCGACCTGCCGAGCCGCAAGCCGTACCACGCCAGCCAGATGTACGCCCGCAACGTGGAGACCTTCCTGAAGTCGCTGGCGCCGAAGGGCGAGTTCCGGGTCGACACCGCCGACGAGGTGGTGGCCGGGACGCTGCTGGCCCAGGGCGGGGAAGTGGTCCATCCGCGCGTGCGCGAACTGCTGGGCCTGCCGGCCCTGGCGCCGTCGGCGCCGAAGGGGGACTGATCCATGGAAGCGCTGGTCATCGCCGTCACGGTCTTCGTGCTGGCCGTCTTCATCGGCTTCGAGATCATCACCAAGGTGCCGCCCACGCTGCACACGCCGCTGATGTCGGGCTCCAACGCGATCAGCGGCATCACGCTGATCGGCGCCGTGGTCTCCACGCGCACGGACAATCCCAAGCTGGCCACGGTGCTGGCCGTGGCCGCGGTCGCGTTCGCGATGATCAACGTCGTGGGCGGCTACCTGGTCACCCATCGCATGCTCGCCATGTTCAAGAAGAAGAAGGGGTGAGCGCGTGGACCACGGATACCTGATCGACCTGGGCTGGGTGGACCTGGCGTACCTGGTGGCCTCGGTGCTGTTCATCCTGGGCATCAAGGGCCTGACCCACCCGCGCACGGCCGTGCGGGGCAACCTGATCAGCGCCTGGGGCATGCTGCTGGCCGTGGTGGCCGCGCTGCTGGCCGAGGGCCTCTCCTACCAGTGGATCCTGCTGGGCGCGGTGATCGGCGGCGCCGTCGGCGCGATCGCCGCCGTGCGCGTGAAGATGACGCAGATGCCCGAGATGGTGGCGCTGTTCAACGGCTTCGGCGGCGCCGCCTCGGTGCTGGTCGCCGGCGCCGCCTTCACCGCCGCCGCCGACCCCCATTTGCAGACCACGATCGCCACCGGCTTCTCGGGTCTGATCGGCGCCGTGACCTTCACCGGTTCGCTGATCGCCTTCCTCAAGCTGGCCGAGAAGATGCCCAGCGGCAGCCTCGGCTTCCCGGGGCTGAAGGCGTTCAACGCGATCCTCGGCCTGGCCGCCCTGGGCGGCATCGCCTGGCTGGCCGTCGACCCGTCGTCGCCCCC
>VGXH01000132.1 GCA_016873405.1 bacterium | reverse complement strand
GCGGTGAACGTCGGCCCCCGCTCGGCCATGGCCAGGAACGCGGCGCAGCGCAGGCCGTTGTGGTCGCCGTAGGCCAGGTCCAGCAGCCGCTGGTCGCTCCATTCGGGCTGCCGCAGCAGGGCCAGCGTCGCGGTCATCGCCGGATGGGCGACCAGCTCGGCGGGATGGGCCACGATGTTGAAGGTCTGGCCCAAAGGGTCGATCGCCGCGTAGATCGAGACCGGGGGCGCGGCGGCCGGCGTCGGCGACGCGTCGGCGGGCGCGTTGGCGGGCGCGTTGGCGGGCGCCGCGGCCGGGCGCCGGCGCCCGGAGCGGGTGATCAGGAAGAGGGTCACGATCACGGCCACGGGGATCAGATAGAGCAGGTCCATGTCCGTCCTGTCGGATCGGGAGGATATCCGTCGGCCGGGCGAAGGGGCCATGATACGGCGTCGCTGGGCCGGCTACAACAGGGAGCCCGGCCGCAGCCGGGCTCCCGTGGCCAGAGCGCTCTGGCGAGGCGCGAACCGCCCCGCTCAACCCTCCTGCGGCAGCAGCACCACCTTGACCACGTTCTGCGGATCGATCACCGCGCGCGCGGCCTCCTTGACCACCTCGGCCGTCAACCCGTCGGCCAGCGCGGCCCCCTGCAGGATCACGCGCGGGTCCGTGCCCGCGCGCTGGTGGCGAAGCAGCTCGCCCAGCCAGTAGTCGTTGCTCTTGAGGTTGGTCTCGTCGTCGCGCCGCCAGGTGGCCGCGACCTTGGCCAGCGTCTCGGGATCCGGGCCGTTGGCGGCGATATCGCGCAGCTGCGTCCACACCGCTTCGGTCAGCTCGTCCACGCGGCCGGGGTCGCAGCCCCAGCCCACGGTCAGCTGATGGAACCCGTAGGGGATGCGGCCGAGGCCGCCGTTCACGCGCACGCCGTAGGTGCCGCTCATGTCCTCGCGGATGGTCTCGCGCAGGCGGATGCGCAACACGTCGACCAGCCCGTCCATGGCGACCTCGGCCGGCCAGCTCCACTCGCGCCTGGCCATGAAGACCATCTCGACCATGCCCTTGGGCTCGGCGCCGCGGTGCAGCACGCGCTCGTGCACGCCGCGCGGCGGGTTGACGCCCTCGTCGCGCCAGGTCTCGCGCCGGCCGCCGCTCGGCAGGTTGCCCAGCCAGGTGCGCACCAGCGGCTCGGCCGCCACGGGATCGACGGCTCCGACCAGGAAGAACGTGAAGTCGCCGCAGTCGCCGAAGCGGTCGCGGTAGAAGGCGTAAGAGGCGGCCAGGTCCTGCCGTTCCAGGTCCGCGAGGCGCGGCGGTTGCCGCCGCGGGTGGTGGCCGGTCACCACGACGGTGATGGAATCGCGGAACGCCGCCACGGGGTCGGCGGCGCGATTCTGCAGGAACGCGCGCTGGCGCTCGAGCTGCGAGCGGAAAGCCGTCTCGTCCTGGCGCGGCGCGGTCGCCAGCAGCCAGGTCAGCTGCAACATCGTCTCCAGATCCTGCGGCGAGGCGCCGCCGCGCAGGCCCTCATCGTAGGCGCCCACGAACGGAGTGATGCGCACCAGCCGCCCCGCCAGCTTCTTCTGCAGCGCCGTCTGGTCGAAGGCGCCGGCGCCGCTGCCGCCGACGATGCCCGCCGCGCCGTTCACGCGGGCCCACTCGCCGTCGTTCAGCAGAACGGAGCTGCCGCCGGGGCTGGTCGCCGACATGAGGATCTCGTCGTTCTTGAAATCGGTCGGCTTGAGCACCACGCGCACGCCGTTGGCCAGGGTCCACGTCGTGGTGCCCAGGTCCGGGTCGGTCTCGCGCGCGGTGATGGCGGCCGGCGCCGGCGTCTGCGGCACCAGCGGCTCGTCCACCACGGCGTCGACGTAGGGCGGGATCTCCCGCGCCTGCACGGCCGCCATGACGGCGGCCAGCTCGGCCTCCGTCGGCACGGCCAGTCCGTCCTTGCGCGGCGCCTCGACCGTCACCACGCGGCTGCCGGTGTCGGCCATGTCGCGCAGGCGCATCTCGACCTCGTCGACCGTGATGCCCGGCAGCAGGTCGCGGGCCAGCTGCAGGCGGGCGGCGGCATCGACGTACGGCGAGCCGCGCAGGAAGTGGCCCTGCAGCGAGCGCGCGTGGCGCTGCGACTCGGTCTTGTCCGCCTCGGCCGCGGCCTGCTCGGCCTGCCGCAGCGCCTCGGCCTTCGCGCGGGCCAGCTCGCCGTCGGTGAAGCCGTGCCGGCGCGCCCGCTCCAGCTCGGTCAGCAGCGCCTCGAATCCGCGCGCGACGCCGTCCTCCTTGACCGAGGCGCGCAGCATGAACATGCCCTTCGTGCGCGCCATGGGCCGGTCCATGGCGAAGGCGCTGCTGAACGGCGGGTCGGCCTGCCGCGACAGCTCGCCCAGCCGCGCGCGCAGCATCGCGTTGGCCAGCACGCCGCGCAGGCCGTCGCGGTAGTCGCCGACGGTGCCCTGGGGCCACAGCGCGTGCTTGACCACCAGCGACAGGCCGCTGCCGCTGGCTTCGGGGTCGGTCGTGATCGCGAACAGCGTCTCGGCGTGGTCCGGCACCTCGGGCTGCAGTCGCGGGCGCGGCTCAGCGCGGGTGGGGATGGCGCCGAACAGCTCGCCGATGCGGGCCTCGACCGCGGCGCCGTCGAAGTCGCCGACCGCCACCACCGCCATCAGGTCGGGCCGGTACCAGTCGCGGTAGAAGCGCTTGATCGTCTCGTAGGAGGCGTGGCGCAGGATCTCCGGATCGCCGATGACGTTGCGCTCGGCGTAGCGCGAGCCCTTGTAGAGGACGGGCATCTGGGCGTCGCTCATGCGCTCGTCGGCGCCGCGGCCCAGGCGCCATTCCTCGATGACGACGCCGCGCTCCTTGTCGACCTCCGCGTCCTCGAAGCTGATGCGGTGCGCCCATTGCTCCAGGATGCGCAGTCCGGTGTCCAGCAGCTCCGGCTTGTCGGTGGGCACCTGCAGCATGTAGACGGTCTCGTTCTGGTTCGTGAAGGCGTTGACCTCGGGGCCGAACTGCATGCCGATCGATTCCAGGTAGCTGACCAACGCCTGGCGCGGGAAGCTCTCGGTGCCGTTGAACGCCATGTGTTCGATCAGGTGCGCCAGGCCGTTCTGGTCGTCGTCCTCGTCGACGGCGCCGGCGCCCACCACCAGCCACAGCGCCGCGCGCTGCTCCGGCTTCGCGTTGGGGCGCACGTAGTAGCGCAGCCCGTTGGGCAGGGTGCCGGTGACCACGGCCCCATCCAGCGGCAGCGGGGCGGCCAGATCGGTCGCGCGGGCGGGGGTGCCCGCGATGAGCAGGGGCAGCAGCAGCGCGACCAGCAGGGTCGCCGGCGACAGGCGTCGGGACATGGGAGGTCCTTTCGGGAAGGGGCGGCGGCCACGGATCGGGGCCGCGCTCGGCGTCGACTACTACCACCGCCGCCGCCCCGTGGTCAACCCGCGCCGCGCGACGTCGCCTGGGACGGGCCGCACGTCTGCGGCCTGCGCTTTGCGCTCCCACGCCCTTCTGAGCGAATCACGATTCGTCACGAGCCGCGACTTGCTCCGGCGCGAGTCTCACGACGCCGCCACTGTTGCGCCGACGCAACGGCCTCCCACCGCCGCCAGGCGCTCGCGCCGGACCCAGGGCCCCGAATCCGGGCGCCGACCCGCCGCCACGAACTTCCTGTGAAATTATTGACAACCCGCTCTCGCTTCTGGTAACGTTATCGCCGATTCGCCCTGATTTCCCGAACTGCATGGCAGCCCAGCACATGGAGGAGATCCTCATGCGTCGATGGGGACACATCGCCCTTTGCTCCGCCACGGCTCTGTTCGCGTTCGTCCTGGCCGCCGCCCCGCTGTCGGCGGCCCCCGCGTACGTGCCCGGCGAAGTCATCGTGAAGTTCCGGCCGGGGGCCTCGGCGGCAGCGATCGCCGCGATCCGGGCCGATCTGGGCGGCACTGTCAAGCGCGAGCTCGCCCTCACGGGCGCGGTGTGTCTGAAGCTGACCGGGCTGGAAGTGGAGGAAGCGGTCGCGAAGTACCGGGGCGATCCGGCGATCGAATACCTCGAGCCGAACTATCTCTGGCAAGCCGACGTGATTCCCAACGATGCCCGGTTCGGCGAGTTGTGGGGCCTGCACAATCTCGGACAGTCCGGTGGCACGGCGGACGCGGACGTCGATGCGCCCGAAGCCTGGGACAGCGAGACCGGCAGCAGCGACGTGATCGTGGCCGTGATCGACACCGGCGTCGACTACGCGCATCCCGACCTGGCGGCCAATCGCTGGGTCAACACCGGCGAGATGGCCGGCAACGGCGTCGATGACGATCACAACGGCTTCATCGACGATGTCCACGGCTACGACTTCGTCAACAACGACGGCAATCCGATGGACGATCACAGCCACGGCACGCACTGCGCGGGGACCATCGGCGCCGTCGGC
Source organism: bacterium (assembly GCA_016873405.1). Next base: position 1,471 of record VGXH01000132.1, on the reverse strand, counting down.
AACAACGGGATCGGCGTTGCCGGCGTCTGCTGGCAGGTCCGGATCATGGCGGTCAAGTTCCTCGACGCGGGCGGTGGCGGCACGACCGATGCCGCGATCGCCTCGGTCGAATATGCCGTGCAGATGGGCGCGGACATCTTGAGCAACAGCTGGGGCGGTGGCGGCTACTCCGAGGCGCTGCGCGACGCCATCGTGGCCGCCGAGACGGCCGGGATCCTGTTCGTCGCGGCGGCGGGCAACAGCGCCTCCAACAACGACACCTATCCCCACTACCCGGCAAGCTACGACGTCGGCAACATCGTCTCGGTGGCAGCCACCGACCGCAACGACGCGCTGGCGGACTTCTCGTGCTGGGGCCCCCTGAGCGTGGATCTGGCCGCGCCGGGCGTCGATGTCTTCAGCACCATGCCGTCGGCCTACTACGACTACAAGAGCGGCACGTCGATGGCGTGTCCCCACGTGTCGGGCGCGTTGGCGCTGATCAAGGCGCGCTTCCCCGGGATCAGCGGAGCATCGGCGCGGACGTTGCTGCTGAACACGGTGAACGCCGTGCCGGGCCTGGCGGGCGTAGTTGCGACCGGCGGGCGCCTGAACGTGGCCGCCGTGATGGCGGGGCCCGACACGATCCCGCCCGCTCCGATCCCCGACCTGGCCGCGACGGCGGTCTCGGGACAATGGGCGGATCTGGCCTGGACGGCCACCGGCGACGACGGTTCGACCGGGACGGCCGCGGCCTACGAGCTCCGCTTCGCGACGTTCCCGATCGACTCGTTGAACTTCGCCTCGGCAACGCTGGCGACCGGCCTGCCCGCGCCCCGCGCGGCGGGCGCGGCGGAATCGCACCGTGTGCGCGGACTCGCGTTTGGGACCGACTACTGGTTTGCGATCAGAGCGCGCGACGAATACGGTCTGCCGTCGCCGGTCGTGAGCGCGGCGATGGCGACCACGGCGCCGCCGCCGGCGATCACGGCCCCGACCGACACCTTGGCGGCGGTGCTGTATCCCGGTGGCTCGACCACCCGGGTCCTCACCATCGGCAACACGGGGCAGAGTGATCTGGTCTGGTCGGCGGCGGTCGAGGCCGTCGACGTGCTGATCGCGCGGGCGCGGGGCGCTCGCTTCACGACCCAGGACTTCCCGCACACGTCGCCGACCTTGCCGGCTCCCGGAGCGAACGGGACCGCCGCGGCACCGCCGCCGTTCGCCAAGCGCGTGTACAGCCGCGAGCTGAAGGTCGTGACGGGACCGCAGGTGCTGCTTCTGGTGACTGTCGACCCGCTGAACAACGCCTACGGCACGGCGCTTCAGAACCTGGGCCTCGAGCACACGCTGGTGACGAGTTGGCCGGGACTGGAAGCCGAGCTGGCGTCGGCGACCTGGGACCTGGTCATCATCGACAGCTACAACTTCTGGACGACGTCGGGCGGCCTCGACCAGCTCGTGGCCCACCTGGACCAGGGCGGCGCGTTGA
>VGXH01000131.1 GCA_016873405.1 bacterium | reverse complement strand
GCGGGCGGATGACTTCCAGCTCGCGCCGCCAGAATTCCGCGCCCAGGACCGGGTCGGCCACCTGCGGCAGATCCAGGTAGCGCACGTACATGTCCGGGAACAGGATCTGCCACATACCCGAGAGGTTGCGGATGACGTCGCAGGTCGAGGGGAACAGCACCGCCGAGAGCATGTCGAGGCGACTCGACTGCGCCAGTTCGACCACCGAGCGCGGCAGGTGGCAGATGTAGCTCTGGTAGAAGGCGTCGCCGCGAATGATCTCGATGTCGCCCGAACCGTGGATGCCCACCGGCAGCATGCCGGCCGCGTGGACGACCTCGCGCGGGGCGTAGACGGGCAGGTAGCCGCAGGCATGGCGACCGGGGTGGTCGGCCAGCCACTGGCGGGCGGGGGTGAAATCGAGGTCCTGGTAGATCCCGGCTGCCCAATCGACGATCGCGGCACGGCTCATGGCGCCTCCGAGTTGACCAGTTAACCGCTTGCGGGGTAAGCTGTTGGACATTTAGAACGAACGTTCGAAATAAATTTTAGCGAAGTCCGGGGTGCTTGTCAACCGTCTGATTGCGCGGCGAGCGAGGGCAGGTCACCGGTCTGCCCGCCGCGACCCGGGGCGACCCCGGGATCGGTCACCAGCTCCAGTCGCCTTCGACGTCGAGGTTGGTCCGAAAGCGGACCGCCGCCTCGCCGAAGGACCGCACCGTGTCCCCGTCGTAGAGGAAGGTCGCGTGCTCGTCCGCGACGCGGCTGAAGCGCAGCAGGCAGGGTTTGTCGTCGGGCCGCTCGATCGTGCGGACGGCGAGTTCGGCGAAGCCCGGGTATAGGTGCGAGGTCAGCGACGAGGCGCAGACCGGGCAGTGGAACTCGACCGACTCGCCCGGAGCGATGGACTGGCAGAAACCCTTGTCGGCGATGACCTGGAAGTCGCCCAGCTGCGAGCTCAGCAGCACCAGGCCCCGGTCGCCGTTGTGGTGCGCGACGAGCACCACGCGCACGTTCGGATTCAGCAACGCGTGGCACTTGGGGCAATGGTAGCGGTACGGCATCGCGCGCCCTTTCGTCGGTCGGCGGTCAGAAACCCAGGGATTCGATGACCAGCGCGTTGCCCTGGCCGCCCCCGATGCACATGGTGACCAGGCCGTAGCGCTGCCTCTTGCGGCGCAGCGCGTAGGCGCAGGTCAGGGTCAGCACGGCGCCGGTCGCGCCCAGGGGGTGCCCCAGCGCGATGGCGTTGCCCTGCGGATTGACCTTCTCCGGGTCGATGCCCATCCCGGCCAGGTCCTTGATGCACGCCAGGGCCTGCGGCGCGAAGGCCTCGTTCAGTTCGACGTGGTCGATCTGAGCGCCCTTCAGGCCGGCGCGGGCCAGCGCCTGCCGTGTGGCGGGCACCGGGCCCCAGCCCATGAGGCGCGGGTCGCAGGCGGCAGTGCCGAAGCCGACGATGCGGGCCAGCGGCCTGCAGCCGTGCCGCGCCGCGTCGCTTTCGCGGCCGATGACCATGGCCGCGGCGCCGTCGACCACCGCGCTGGCGTTGCCGGCGGTGATGATGCCGCCCGGCTCGAACGCCGCGCGCAGTCGGGCCATCCTCGGCAGGCTCGCGTCGTCCATCACGTGGGTGTCGTGCCGGACCACATGGTCCGGCTCGCCGGCCTGGCCGGGCAGCGTCACCGGCTCGATCTCCTCGCTGAACCAGCCGGCGTCGCGGGCCGCCTTCGCGTTGACGTGGGAGCGGTGGGCGAAGGCGTCGGCCTCCTCGCGCGTGATCCGGTAGCGGCGGCCCAGTTCCTCGGCCGTGTTGGCCATGGCCAGCCTCGCGCCGGGGTCGTAGAGGCCCAGCAGGAGCGTGTCGCCCAGCATGGCGCCCTTCGGCAGCTGCTTCGGGTCGACGGGTCCGTACTTCTGCGTCGACTGGCCGACCTTGCGGCCGCGCAGGTCGTAGACGCTGAACGGGTACTGCATCGACTCGGCGCCGCCCACGACCAGGAACGGGCGGTCCGTGTCGTGGCGCAGGCCGGACAGGATGTGCTCCATGCCGACGGCCACCGACTCGATGCCGCTGCCGCAGATGCGCGCCACGGTCAAGGCCGGCACGTCGTCGCCGAGGCCGCCGCGCCAGGCCATGCCCTGGGCGCCGTAGATGCTGTCGCGATGCGAGTGCGAGGCCATGCCCATCACGACGTGTCCGACCAGCGCCGGGTCCAGGTGCGTCCGGGCGAGGGTTGCCTTGATGGCGAGGCCCCCGAGGGCCGTGGTCGAGAAGCGCGAGAACAGCCCCGGCAGCTTGTTGTCGACCAGGATGTCGGCGCGCGGCGTGCGCCGGCCGCCGTCGAGGATCACGATCGCGTTGTCGCTGGCCATTGGTCCTGCCTTCGCTGGTGACCGCACTCGCCGGTCCCGGTTCGATGCCATGCGCTTGCCGGCGCCCGCGGGCCGCGGGCTACTCGTGCAGGAAGACCGCGGGCACGCGCGGCCCGTTCTGGATGAAGTTGCCCATCCCGATGTCGTAGTCGAGCGTCCGCTTGCAGCGCGCGAATCCCTCGGCCTCCACCTCGAGGCCCTCCTCGAGCGGGCGCGCCAGCCCGGCGCGGATCACGTCGGTCAGGATGCGGTCGATCGCCCGCGAGCGGTGGTCGATGTCGGCGGCCGGCAGCACGGCCGGCACCGCGAGCGGCGACGGGTCCAGCCGGCGCAGCGGCGCCTGGCCCGACAGGTGCCCCTCCAGGAGCGCGCGCGCGGCCGCCAGCGGGTCGTCCGCGGGCTCGCCCGCGGCCCACCCCCAGGCGCAGGCCTCCTGGGCCGTGATCGTGCGCGCGCTGCGCAGCAGGTCGCAGGCGCGCTCGAGCCCGACCAGCCGCGGCAGCCGCTGCGTGCCGCCGTAGCCGGGGATGATGCCCAAGTTCACCTCGGGCTGGCCCAGCATCAGCCCCCGACCGGCCACGCGCGCGTGGCAGGCCATCGCGATCTCGGCGCCGCCGCCCAGCACCGGGCCGTCGACCGCCGCGACCACCGGCTTGGGGAAGGCCTCGAGCCGGCGCAGCACGGCGTGGCCGCGGCGGCACTTGGCGGCCGCCAGTTCGGGCGACGGCAGCGCGGCCAGCTCGTTGATGTCGGCGCCGGCCAGCGTGCCGCGGTAGCCGGTCAGGACCAGGCCGCGCACGGCGGCGTCTTTCTCGAGCTCGTCGAGGGCCGCCGACAGCTCCTGCATGGTGCGCTCGTTCAGCGCGTTCAGCACCTCGGGCCGCTTGATGGTCACCACCGCGAGTCCATCTGCGCGATCGACCTTCACGTGCCGGCGGAAGTCCGGCAGCTTCCGGTCGCGCACGCTGCGCGGCACCGCGAAGCCAGGGTTGGCCGCGGCGTAGTCCGCGCACAACTGGTGGACGCGGTCGGCGCCCAGCTGCTCGGCCAGGTCGAGCAGGCCCTGGCTGAAGCCCAGCGCGTTGCGGGTCAGCCAGTTCAGGTCGCCGGGCTCGCAGATGCCCTGGTCCGCGACGAACAGCGTGCGGCCCAGCAGCACGGCCAGGATGCGGTCCAGGACGACCTGCGCCGTGGCCGGGTCGCAGCGCGCGTCGCCCGGGTTCGCCTGGTCCAACCAGGGCGTGTTGGCCTGCGTGGAGAAGACGGCCGGCGGCGCGAACCAGACCGAGCCCGTGGGCGCCTCCTGCATGAGCTTGCAGCACTTGACGTTCAGCAGGTTGCCGCGCGTCAGGTCCATCACGTTGAAGGGGCCGCCGCCGCCGATCGCCTCGTCGACGATGCGGTCGATCTGCCAGGGCGTGGCCACGCCCTCGACCAGCAGGCGCGCGGCCTCGGCGCAGTAGTTGCAGAAGATGTCGTCGGCGGCGAAGCAGGGCACGTCGGCCGTCACGACCGGCACCTTGCCGAGGGTCTCCAGCGTGGCCAGCATCCGCGCGCCGAGGGCCTCGTCGCCCGACAGCACGATCTCGATGGGCAGCGCGCGCCAGGCGGGGAAGAACGGGTGGTTGACGAAGCAGCGTTCAGGCCGCTTGGCGCCGGCGGCGATCTGCGCGCGCGGCAGGCCGCTGGTGGCGAACCCGATCAGGCAGTCGTCGCGCACGATGCCCTCGAGCTCGGCCAGGATCACCTTCTTGATCGCGAGGTCCTCGGTGGCCGCCTCCAGCACGTAGTCGCAGGGCGCCAGGTCCCTCATCGCGAGGGTGGGCGCCAGCCGGGCGAGCATGGCCTCGGCCGCCTGCGGCGCCAGCTTCCCGCGCGCGACCCCCTTGTCGACGTAGCCGCGGATGCGGGCCACGCCGGCGTCGAGCGCCTCCTGGCGGATGTCGAGCAGGAAGACCCTGCTCTGCGGGTCCTGGCTCCCCGCAACTTGCGCCAGGGCGGACACGAAGCCGTAGGCGAGGTCCGGGCCGATGGAGCCTGACCCGATGACGCCGACGATCATGACACTTCCTCCGGAGATGGCGGTCGGCTATAATTCGAACGCTCGTTCTAGAACAGCGGCATTGTCCGCGATGGGGCCCGCGGTTTCAACCTCCAAGCGCGGGGACGGCCCCGCCCGGGCCCCCTTGACGGCAACGGACAAATGCGGTCTTCTCGAAAGACGAACGGCCCCGCTTTCCCCAGGAGTCCGTCGTGAGCGATAAGTCCTCTGGAATCAAGGCGATACGGTCCACGGCGCTGATGCGGGACCTGATGGCGGCCCACTTCCGCGAACTGGACGAGGCCTCCCGGACCCGGGACCGGAAGATCGCTTGGTGCACCAGCGTGGGGCCGGCCGAGCTGCTGCGCTCGTTCGGGTTCCTGGTCTACTTCCCCGAGAACCACGGGGCGGTGCTGGGCTCATCAAGGGCGGCGGCCGACCTGATCCCGCTGGCCAACGCCCGGGGCTACTCGCCGGACATCTGTTCGTACCTGACCAGCGACATCGGGTCGTACCTGGCCGGGCGGACGCCGCTGCAGAAGGCGTTCGGAATCGCGGGCGTGCCGCGGCCGGACCTGCTGGTCTACAATACGAACCAGTGCCGAGATGTGCAGGACTGGCTCGCCTTCTACCAGCGCGAGTGGGGCGTGCCGCTGGCGGGCATCGACACCCAGCGCGGCCTGGGCGACCTGACGCGCGACCACCTCGACGGCCTGGTCGCGCAGCACAAGGCGCTGATCCCCGTCCTGGAGGCGGTCTCGGGCCGGCGGTTCGACCTCGACCGCCTGAAGGAGGTCGTGGCCAGCTCCTACCGCTGCACGCAGCTGTGGAAGCGCGTGCTGCAGCTGGCGGCGCACCGGCCCAGTCCCCTGACCTTCTTCGACGGCACCATCCACATGGGACCGGCCGTGGTGCTGCGCGGCACGCCGGAGGCCGAGCGGTACTACCAGGCTCTGATCGCCGAACTGGAGGAGCGCGTGGCCGCGGGCACCGCCGCGGTCGAGGGCGAGCGCCACCGCTTCTACTGGGAGGGCATGCCGGTCTGGGGCAAGCTGCGCGACCACGCCGAGCACTTCGCCGGGCTGGGCGCCTGCGTGGTGGCTTCGACCTACTGCAACAGTTGGATCTTCGAGCCGCTTGGCGCGGCCGACCCGTTCGAGGGCATGGCGCGCTCGTACACCGAGCTGTTCATCGTGCGCAGCGAGGAGTACAAGGAGAGGTACCTGCAGCGGATGATCGACCTCTACGCCATCGACGGCATCGTCTATCACGACGCCAAGACCTGCCCGAACAACTCGAACTGCCGCTACGGGCTGCAGCGGCGCCTGGCCGAGCGCACGGGCGTGCCCTACGTGACCATCAACGGGGACCTGAACGACCTGCGGCTCTACTCCGAGGAACAGACGCGGACGCAGTTCGAGGCGCTGGTCGAACAGCTGCCGGGAAGCCGGTAGGCGCCGTGGGCGCGTTCTACTGCGGCGTCGACATCGGGGCCTCGGCCACGAAGCTGGTGCTGGTGGACGGCGACGGCCGGGTGTTGGCGCGCGCGCTCCCG
>VGXH01000130.1 GCA_016873405.1 bacterium | reverse complement strand
GTTTGCCGCTCCGCAAGCGACTTGACGATGGCCTCGCGGCGCCTGTCCAGCTCGGCCAGCTGCTCGAGGCGGTCGCGCACGGTGGTGACGGCCACCTCGTCGAGGCCGCCCGTGGCTTCCTTGCGATAGCGGCTGATGAACGGCACGGTGGCGCCGCCGCCGAGCAGCTCGGCGGTGGCCAGGACCTGGCGGGCGGGGACGTCCAGTTCGGCGGCGATGGGGGGCACATGGGTCGGGTTCACGCGGGCTCTCCCAGGGTCGGTCCTTCGGTTCGGGTCGCCTTCGTGCCGGCGGGCAGCCGCGGCGGCGGGCGGGCGGCAGGATGCGCGACCGCGCGCGCCGGCGCAAGGCCCGATCGCCGATCCCGCCCGGCAGGCCCGGCGGCGGCCGATTCGGGGTGGACCGCGCGCGCCCCGGCGGGCGATAATCGCGGCCCGGCGGCGGCTGCCACCCCGCGCGCCGCAACCCGAAAGGTCCCGCACCCGATGCAGAACGCGATCTCGTTACTTGGCGTCTTCGTCCTCATGCTGATGGCCTGGTTGATCAGCGCCGACCGCCGCCGCTTCCCCTGGCGCGTCGCCGCCTGGGGCCTGGGCCTGCAGTTCGCGCTGGCCGTGCTGCTGCTGCGCACCCCCTGGGGCGAGGTCGTCTTCGGCGCCGCCCGCGACTTCATCACGCGCATCCTGGGCTTCACCGACGCCGGCGCCTCCTTCCTGTGGGGCGGGCTCTACCGCAGCAGCCCCGAGCTGGTGGCCAACCTGGGACCGGAGGGCGGCTACTGGCAGGTCACGAACTCCGTCACCGGTCAGCTCACTTCGATCGGCACCGTCTTCATCATGCACGTGCTGCCGACGATCATCTTCTTCTCCTCGCTCATGGCCGTGCTCTACCACCTGGGCCTCATGCAGCGGCTGATCTCCGGCATCGCCCGCCTCATGCAGAAGACGATGGGCACCAGCGGCAGCGAGACGCTGTCCTGCTCGGCGAACATCTTCGTGGGGCAGACCGAGGCGCCGTTCGTCATCCGCCCCTACCTGGCCACGATGACCAACAGCGAGATCATGGCGGTGATGGTGGGCGGCTTCGCCACGGTGGCCGGCGGCGTCATGGCCGCCTACGTGCGGTTCGGCATCGACGCCGGGCATCTGCTGGCGGCCAGCGTGATGTCGGCGCCGGCGGCGCTGGTCATCGCCAAGATCATGCTGCCGGAAAAGGAGGTCTCGCCCACCCAGGGAGCGGTCTCGCTGCGGATCCCGAAGGAGTACGCCAACGTGCTGGACGCCGCGGCCGGCGGCGCCGGGGTTGGCCTGAAGCTGGCCGCGAACGTGGGCGCCATGCTGCTGGCCTTCATCTCGCTGGTGGCGATGGTCAACTGGGTGCTCGGCTTCGCGCACACCTCGCTGGGCGCGCTCCTGGGCTGGGCCTTCTCCCCGTTCGCCTGGGTCATGGGCGTGCCCTGGTCCGAGGCCACGCGCTTCGGCGAGCTGCTCGGCACCAAGATCTCCGTCAACGAGTTCCTGGCCTACATCCAGCTGGCCGACATCAAGAACGCCGGCTCCATGTCGCCGCGCAGCATCGTGATCGCCACCTATGCGCTCTGCGGGTTCGCGAACTTCAGCTCGATCGCCATCCAGATCGGCGGCATCGGCACCATCGCGCCGTCGCGCCGGGCCGACGTGGCCCGGCTGGGGCTGAAGGCGATGATCGGCGGGGCGCTCGCGTCGTGGATGACGGCGGCCATCGCCGGCGTGCTGACCGGGTAGGTCCGGCTCACCCGGCGTCGGCGCGCCTCATTCGCCCAGCAGGTGCTTCCGCCAGAACAGCACCTGAGCGGCGCCGAAGTAATCGGCATTCGGCTTCTTCGCGAAGCCGTGCCCCTCGTCCTTGAACATCAGGTACCACACGTCGCCGCCGGCGCCGCGCACGGCGCGCACGATCTGCTCGGCCTCGGTCCAGGGCACGCGCGGGTCGTTGTTGCCCTGGGCCACGAACAGCGGCCTGGTGATGCGGTGCGCGTTGTTCAGCGGCGCGATCTCCTCGTGGAAGGCGCGCATGGCCGGGTCGCGCTCGTCGCCGTACTCGGCTCGGCGCAGGTCGCGCCGGTAGTCCTCGGTGTTCTCCAGGAAGGTCCGGAAGTGGGAGATGCCGACGACGTCGACGCCGGCGCGGATGCGGTCGCCGTAGTCGACCATCGCCGCCAGGACCATGTAGCCGCCGTAGCTGCCGCCGGTCACGCCCACGCGCCCGGGATCCAGGCCGGGCTGGCGCGCGATCCAGTCCAGCAGCGCGCCGAGGTCCTTGACCGAGTCCTTGCGCAGGAAGCCGTTGTCCAATTGCAGCCAGGTCTTCCCGTAGCCCGAGGAACCGCGCGCGTTCGGCGCCAGGACGGCCACCTGCAGTTCGCGCAGCAGGTACTGGAAGGCCGGGTTGAACACGGGCAGCGCCTGCGACTCGGGACCGCCGTGGATGCTGATGATCACCGGCAGGCGCCGATCGGCGGGCACGCCGGCGGGACGGTAACAGAAGGCGGGAATGCTGCGGCCGTCGAAGCTCTCGTAGCGGATCAGCGTCGGCGCCACGAAGGCGGCGGTGTCCAGGCCGCCGACCTCGCTGCGCGTCCAGCGCTCCACCGCGCCGGCCGCCAGGTCCACGACGTAGACGTCGGCGGGCGAGGTCGCCGTATTCAGGCTGAGCGCCAGGCGGTTCCCGTCCGGCGAGAATTCCAGCCCGCCCACCTGGCCCATCGGCAGGGGCGGCAGCGGCTCGGCGCCCAGGTCCGCGGCGCGGATGACGCGCAGCACGGAGATGCCGTCCTCGTTCGTGACGTAGGCCAGGCGCGCCCCGTCGCGGCTCTGCGCGAGCCCGGTGACGCTCCAGGGAACCTCGGCGCCGACGACGGTCACCTCGCCGGTCACGAGGTCGCGCCGGCGCAGGTTCACGAACTCCGACTCCTCGTCCGAGAGGTACCAGAGGCCGCGCCCGGTCCTGGCGTACTGCAGGCCCGAGACGGCGGCCCGGCCGCCGGCGACCGGCAGCATCGTCAGCCTTCCTGTGGCGACGTCCACCTCGGCCGGCTGCGACTCCTCGATGGACACGAAGCGGCTGACCAGCAGGCGGCCGCCGTCCGGCGAGAAGTCGTGCGCGTTCCAGGCTCCCCCTTCCTGCACCAGGAGGCGCGGCTCCCCCTCGAAGTCGCTCACCCAGACGTCGGTGTCCGTGCCGTTGCGCAGCGTGCTGCTCCAGGCCAGTTGCCGGCCGTCATGCGACCACAGCGCGCCCTCGTTGCGGACCCTGCCGCCGCCCGGCCGCGGCGCCGTGAGCTGCTTCGCTTCGCGCGCGCCCAGGTCGTAATGGTGGAGCTGGAAGAACTCGTCGCCGCCGGAATCCTTGCTGAACAGGAACCCCGGCCCGTGGCCGCCGGGCCGCACCCTCACGCCGCGCACCGGCTCGCGGTAGAAGGTCACCTGCTCGCGGGCGCCCAGCGGGCGCTCGACGCGGTGCACCTGGGCCGTGTCCCCGAAGCGCGTCGAGATCAGGAGGCTGCCGTCGTCCAGCCAGCCCTGGAACGAGGCGCCGCGGGTGTTCTGGTAGCGGTTGAGGCTCTCGACCAGCTCCGACGGGATCTCAGGCAGGTTCTCGCTGACGCGGTTGCCGCTCTCGAGCCGGGTGATCTCGGCGCCGGCGGGCGCCGGCAGGTGAACGAGGACGGCCATCGCCACGGCCAGGGCCAGGGCCGGAGCCAGGGCCGGTACGGCGCGGATCGGTGAGGTCATGATCGCTCCTCGGTGGCGGCAAGGCGGCGCGGCCGGGTCGCGCGGGGCGATCCGGCCGGCCTCGGTCACGACGGGGTCGCGCGCGTCAGATCATCCTGACGAACCACGACTGGTTCTTCTGCTTCACGCGGCCGAACCACACCACGAGCGGCGCCATCACCGCCAGCAGCAGGACCCAGCCGACCAGCGAGCCCAGGACCGCGCCCTCATGGTAGAACAGCCCGAACCGGCGCGCGACGATGGCCAGCAGCGGAATGTGGACGCAGTAGAAGAACAGCGGCACCCGTCCGACGTAGCCCAGCGGCCGCAGCACGGGCGTGCGCGCGTCGAGCCAGCTGAAGACCCCGACCAGCGCGATCACGGTGCCGGACAGCCACAGCTGGTGGTCCAGGCTGGGCGGGTACTTCTGCACCAGGAAGAAGGACCACGAGAAGAAGGTGTTCCAGGCGAAGAGGTTGCCGAAACCGTGGCCCAACCTCACGGCCCAGCCCGCCGCCACCAGCAGCAGGCCGATCGCCAGCGACCAGCGGGCGCGCCGGCCGGGGTCGCGCCAGACCTCGAACCAGAAATGCGCCATGACGCTGCCGAGCAGCGCCAGCGAGAACCAAGGCAGCAGCGGGTACTTGTTGTAGTCGCCGGCCGTGACCAGGAACTCCATCCAATAGTGGGCCGGGCCGTTCACGTCGTACGGGATGCGCAGCAGGAACGGCTGCGCCAGGAACAGGACCGCGACCAGCGCCGCCCGCCACTGCCAGCGCCAGGTGGCCAGGCAGGTGACCAGGATCATGGACAGGCCGATGGTGCCGATGATGCCCATGTGATCGAGGCGCAGGCGATCGAATCCGCTCCAGGAGGCGTTGACCCAGACGAGCTGCACGGCCACCAGGAAGAGCCCGCGCTGCAGGAAGCCCCAGCGCACCGAGCGCCCGCTCTCGCCTGAACGCCGGCGCCGGTGGAACACGTAATAGGCCATCGCCCCGTTCATCATCAGGAAGCCGGGCGCGCACAGGTAGCCCATGTAGCGCAGCAGGAACTGCGGCGTGTTGTCGAAGAAGGGGTCGACCGGGTCCAGGCTCAGCCAGGCCGAGTTGAAGTAGTAGTTGCTGTGCCCGAGCGCCATCATCACGCCGACCAGTCCACGGAAGGCGTCGATGTAGGAGAGGCGGCCCTGCCCGGGCACCTTGGCGGCGTCTGTGGTCGGCTTCATTTCGCGTTCACCGTGCGCACCGCGCGCAGGCCGATGGTGTCGTCGGCCGAGTCGGGGTAGCGCGCGGCCCGCGCGGCGCCGCGGCAGTCCTCGCTGCCGCCGTACCAGCTGCCGCCGCGCGCGACGCGCTGGGTGCCCGTCGGCGGTCCGGCCGGATCCAGGACGACCCCGTCGCCGTCGGCGTCCAGCAGGCGGTAGTCGCCGTACCAGTCCCAGCACCACTCACCGACGTTGCCGGCCAGGTCGGACAGGCCCCACGGATTGGGCGTCTTCAGGCCGCCGGCCCGCGTGCCCGGCATCTCGCCGACCGCGAAGCTGCCGCAGTACCAGGCCGCCGGCACGAGCGCCGGGTCGGCGTTGCAGACCCGCGCCGTCAGGTTGCCGGCGACGAACGCGGTGGTGGTTCCGGCGCGCGCCAGCCACTCCCACTCGGCCTCGGTCGGCAGGCGCCAGCCGTCGGCGTCGCGATCCCAGGCGACCCCGTTGCCGGTGATCTGGTAGGCCGGCGTCAGCCCGTCCGCCGCCGACTGCGCGTTGCACCAGGTGATCGCCTGCAGCCAGGTGACCGTCTCCACCGGGAGCGCGCCGCCGCTGAAGCGCGACGGAGAACCGAGCCCCCGCGCGGCGTACTCGTCCTGCGAGACCTCCAGATCGCGCCAGACGAGACTGTCGCTCAGCACCACGGTGTGCTGCCATTCGTCGGCGTCGCGGCCGGTTTCCGTCACGGGGCTGCCCATCGTGAAGACGTGCCGGCCGACGACCGGGCCCGGCGCCGTCGCGGTCCGCGCCTCGGCCACCTCGGGATCGGCCACGGCGAAGCGCAGGTACCAAGCGTGCTCGCCGTTCGGCAGGGACGCCTGGTAACGGTACTCGACGGAGCCGCCGCCGGGGCCCGTCGGCGACATCGCGCGGGCCACGCCGTCGATGACCACCTCGTGCACGGTCGGCGCCTCGCTGTAGACGTAGGTCACCGACCAGGTGAACACCGTCGCG
>VGXH01000129.1 GCA_016873405.1 bacterium | reverse complement strand
CTCGCGTTGCTAGAGGGAGGAAGCCCCGGACGGGCAGAATCTTGTGCGCTGACCAACGCGCGAATATCAGTCTGATCGACCGTCGACGAAGCCTCTTCCCTCCGATCATCAAGAAGCGGCCCCGGCCGTTGCCGGCCGGGGCCTTCGGAGAACCATGTTCTCAGTTGACTAGCCGCTCCATATCACTTCAGCAACTGCATCTTCCGCGACGCCACGACCTCGCCCGCGCGCAGGCGCGCGAAGTAGGTGCCGCTCGGCGCGGCCACGCCCGACTCGTCGCGGCCGTCCCAGACCGCCTCGTGGCGACCGGCCGCCAGGTCGGCCTCGACCAGGCGCCGCACCAGGCGCCCGCGCAGGTCGAAGACCTCCAGCGCGACCCGGCCGCCCACGGCCAGCTCGAACGCCACCCGCGTGCTGGGGTTGAACGGGTTGGGGGTCACCTCGCGCACCGTCGTTGCCGCCGGCACCACGTCGGCGCCGGGCGCGTCCGACAGGAAGCCGTCGAAGCGCAGGCGATACTGGCCGGCCTGAGCCAGGTCGGCGTTCCCGGCCTTCCAGACGACCAGGCAGTAGTGTCCCGCCTGCGGCACCACGACCGGCATCGGTTCGGCCGCGCCGGCGGGCGCCGCCCAGGCCTGGGCGGCCAGGCCCGGCGCCGCCGACTTCGCGTGGTAGGGCGCCTGTCCGCGGTGCAGGCTGAGGCCCCAGTCCACGGCGCCGCCGCCGTCCGGCAGCAGCGTCACGGTCAGCGAGCCGGCGGGCAGCCACATCTCGTGCAGCGCGACCACGGAGCCGGCCGCCAGCGCGAACGGCCCGTGTTCGCCGGCCGGCGTGTTGCCCAGCCAACTCGACGTTGCCGTCTGCACGCGGTAGCTCTCGCTGCCGGCGATGCCCAGGGCGCCGACATCGAACTGCCGCGGCGTCGTGGCGCGCAAGTTCACCAGCACGTAGTCCGACTCGCCGAGGCCCCAGCCCGAGACCTCGTGCGCGGTCTTGAAGCCGGACGTGGTCGAGTTGACGCTCTCGTGCAGACGCAGGTCCACGTCGCTGGCGGCGCCGGGCATGGTCGCCACGGCCAGCCAGTGCCCGTTGTCGCCGCTCGGCGCCGGCAGCGGCGAGCGCAGGCCGTCGCAGTTGAACCAGGCCGGCGTCGCGCTCCAGGCCATCAGCGCCGGGAAGCCGCCGGTCGGGTCGGGCGGCGCCGCGCGGTCGCTGGCCGCGCCGGCGACCAGGGCCAGCGGCGACCAGACGTACTGCAGGCCCATCAGGTTGTTGGCCTCGTCGCCCTCGGCGACCGTATTGCCGGCATCCGGCAGCATCGACAGCGTGTGCCGGCCGCCGCGCACGGTCTGCGCGGTGGGGAAGTTGCGCACGCGGTTGGTCTGGCCGGCCAGCGACAGCATCTGCTCGCCGAGCAGCGGCGCCCCGTCCAGGTACGTCATCAGGTCGAAGGCGCCGGCCGTGGTCATGCCGTCGTTGCGGTACTGCGCGTTGATGTAGGTGCCGGCCGCGTTGCCGGTGAGCGTGCCCGGCAGCGGCGTGGAGGCGACCGTGCCCGGCGCTCCGCTGGTCGGCACCAGCGGCGCGTACCAGCCGGCCGTCTCCAGCGGCAGCAGGTCCACCGGCGTCAGCGAGGCGCGCACCGTCGCCAGGAAGTGGCCCGAGCCGCCGGCCGGCACGTCCTGGGGATCCTGCCAGACCGCCAGGCCCTGCAGGCTGCCGCCGTAGGTGAAGATCACCTTGGCGTACCCGGCGGCGTCGGTGACGGACTGGTTGGCCGTCTCGTCCAGCCCGGCGAACGTGTCGTCGTAGCGCAGCACCTTCAGTCGCACCGGGCCCACCGCGGGATCGACCTGCAGGGTGACCTGGCCGTAGTTCGTGCCGCTGCCGCCCGAGAGGTTGAAATGGCGCAGCGCCAGCGGTTCGAGCGGACTGAGCGGGAACGAGACGTTCGTGTTGGTCGACAGCGAGGTGCTGACGATCTTGCGGATCTTGAACCCGTCGGCGTCGAAGTCCAGGTTCACCACGCCGACGTCGAAGCCGGTCTCCGCCGTCTGCGCGTTGTTGACGAAGACGCCCTCGACGCAGCCCGCCGGCCGGTTGCTGATCGCCTCGGTGTCGAAGTAGCCGAAGCCGGAGGTCGGGCCGGTCGTACGGGTGTGCAGGCGCAGGTCGAAGTCCGAGTCGACGTCGTCGGCGACCATGACCGTGCCGACGAACGAGTCGGCGCCCAGCGAGAAGGTGAACCCGTCGCAGTTCGGCGACGAGAAGAGGCCGTGCGTGAAGCCGCCCCAGGCGTCGGACGGGCGCTGCCGCGTGGACCACGCTCCGCTCGAGGCCAGCGTGTACGGGTACCAGATGAACTGGCGCGAGTAGAAGTTGTCAGCCTCGTTCGCCTCGGGCATCTGCTCGAAGGCGTCGGCCCACATGCGCACGGCGTGCCGGCCGCCGCGCACCTCCCAGGGACCGAGGTTCATGAAGGCGCGGCCGACGAAGCCATCCAGCGCGAAGATGTTCGTGTACCACCACAACGCGCCGTCCACGTAGACGTTCAGGCGCAGGGTGGGCGAGGTCGTCTCCTCGCCCGAATTGGCGATGCGCAGGTTGAAGTAGGTGTCGCCGTTTCCGATCAGCACGGACGGCAGCGGCGCCGAGGCCGTCGTCGCATCGTTGGACAGGCGCGGCACCACGGGGTAGGGCCAGGTGCCGCCGGTTGAAGCCTCGACGTCGGCCGCGATCCAGGCACGGATCACGACCGGGCCGAAGGTGGCGTAGGAACCACCGTTGGAGGCGTTATCGATGGCGCGGACCGTGAACCAGTACGTGCCCGGCGAGAGGTCGGGCGAGGTCCACGAGTTCGTCGTCGTCTCGGTCGTCAGGTTCGGCAACAGCGGGCCGCTCGTGCTGTAGTGCACGCTGTAGCCGGAAATGCCCGAGTAGTCGTCGCTGGCCGGATTCCAGACCAGGTCCACGGTTCCGTCCGGCGAGTTGCCGGTGGTCAGGTGGCTGGTGGAGGTAAGCCCCGTCACCGTCGAGGGGATGATCAGGTCGAGGTCGTCGAAGCGGCAGTTGGCGGCCGCCTGCCAGATCGCGCTCGCGGACGCCGGGTGCCGGCTGCGGAGGCTCGCGATCAGCCCGCCCGGCGTGACGGGATCATCGATGCCCTGCGCCTGGAGGATGAGCTGCGGCGACCAGGCCGCCGTGTCGAGGCCGCCGAACAGTCCGTTGGGATCCTCCTCGTTGCTGCCGTCGGTCAGGTCCTGCAGGAAGGCGGAGATCATGCCCTCGGTCAGGTGGGGGTCATCGTATTGGTCGAGCCCGTTGTCCGTGCACCTGTCGACCGACTCGAAGTCGCGAGTGAAGATCGACGCGAAGCCGTAGAGCGAAGGCCACGTCGACGTCATGTGCTGCGACATCCAGTTCGGAAACCCCTCCTGGATGGCGTCGCCGCTCGACTCCATGCACCACCGGCAGTGCCGGCAATCTTCGGCGTCGTCACAGCGGCCGCCCGGATTGCAATAGTCCGAGCCGTCCGTCTCGGTGAAGTCCTGCTGCCAATGGTGTCCGTATTCGTGGCACACCGTGTCCTCGGCCCACTGCCTGAACTCGGGGATGTAGATGGTCTCCCAGATCCACTTGTAGTGCGGCCAGTCCGCGTCCGGCCAGGAGATCAGGACCTCGTCGATGCCGCCGTACCCGTAGTCGTCCACCCAGCGCCAGGCCCGCGTGGCCGATGCCAGAAGGTTCAAGCCGGCGTAGTGGTCCTCGGCGGCCGGATGCCGCTGCCCCCAGTTGATCTCGGTGCCGCCGAAGTCCTCCTTCGTCGGCGTGTTCCAGACGTAGGTCGTGTTCCAGACGCTCGGATAAACCAGGTCCACCTTGGCATTGGCGGCGCGGAACTCGACGTAGATGTCCGGGGCCTCGGAGTCGTCGTACCAGAACGTGAAGTCGTAGTAGCCGTCGGGCCCGAGCACGCCGCGCGCCAGCAGGTCGTCCGCGTTCCAGTCCGAGTCGTACACGCTGACGGTGACGCCGTCGGCTCCCATCGTTCGTCCGTCGCCCACGTAGTTGAAGTCGCTGTCGTGCGATTCGCGGAAGTAGACGAAGCGGCCGCGCACGCGGATGTTGCGGCCGGCGGCGCCCTTTTCGCCCTCGGCGCGCGCCGGCTGGCGCAGGTCGCGCACCTGGCGCGGCGAGGCCTCGGCGGGCGCGGGCATCGCGTAGCTCTCGTCCGGGGCGACCGGAGGGCGCTGGTCGCTGTCGAAGGTCATCGAGGTCTCGTTGCCGCCGATGGCCGCGTTCAGGCCCTGCGGCAGCAGATAGAAGCGCTGCATGGTGGTGCGCCCGCCGACGTCCAGCCTGATCTCGATCGGTTGCGCGGGATCGTTGCACAGCAACTCGACCGGGAACGAGACCGGCTGCATCGCCGGCAGCTGGAACCCGGTTCCGGTCGGGAAGGTGATCGACTGCCAGGCGGGAATGCCGGCCGGCGTGCGCCCGGTGCTCAGCGTGGGCATCGACGCCGAGATCGCCGTGGCGCTGGTGACCTGGAGCTGGAACGCGAACGGTTGGCCGCTGACCGGGAGGTTCGTGCCGGCGGGCACCAGCTCCACGCGCACGTCGGGACCGAGGTCGGCCCGCGCGGCGCCGGCCAACGCCAGGGCGCAGAACAGGACGGCCAGCGCCGTCCGCTTGCCGGGGGCGTGCTTCATCGCGCCGCCTCCCCGGCGCCCGCCGCATCCGCCGCATCCGGGGCCCGGGACGGCACCCGCGCGTCGCCCAGCCGGGCCGCGGCCGTCTCGCGCACGGCCTGCAGTTCCGTCATCGCCTCGCTGTCGTTCCGTTCGCGGGCGAGCCGCAGCTGCAGGTCCAGCAGGTCCAACTCCAGCGAGGTCTTCAGCGCGCTGATGTCGCGCTGCGCGTCGGCGGCGGACCGCGCGTCGGGCGCGGCGCGATAGGCCGCCGTCAGTTCGGCCAGCCTGGAGCCAAAGGCGTCGCGGATCGCGGCCACCTCCCGGTCGAGGGCCGTGACGGGCGCCGCCGGCGCGGCGGCCAGGTCGGCGGCCAGGTCGGCGGCCAGGTCGGCGGCCAGGTCGGCGGGCACGGCGACGAACACCGTGGAGTCGGCGGCCGTGGACCCGGTCTGGGCTCGGGCGGCGCCGGCGGCCAGCCACAGGGCGGCGGGCAGGGCCAGCAGGCGGATCTGACGTGCGGACATGGCTTAACTCCCATGGTCGGGGTCGGGGTCAGGGGCGCGCGGCGGCGCGGGCGCGGGGCACCGGGATGCCGTCGACAACCACACTAACGCGAAACGCGGCGGAATCGGGTCACCTGGCGGCGGAAATCAGACAATTATCGTGGCCGAGATCGGAGTTGTTGATATCCTTTTGTCATGGACGATCGCGACACCCCCGACCACGCCGAAGCGGCGGCCCTGGGCCACCAGGTCACCCTCGCGCTGCAGGCCGCTCGCGAGGGCGACCCCGCGGCCCTGAACGAGGCCTTCCGCCTGGTCTACGACGAGGTGCGCGCCATCGCGCGCGCCCGCGTCGCGCGCGCGGGCGGGGGCGGCACCCTGGACACGACCGCGGTCGTGCACGAGGCCTACCTGAAGCTGGCGCGGCACGGCGGCCTGTCGTGCGCGGACCGGCAGCACTTCCTGGCCGTCGCCTCCACCGCGATGCGCCAGGTGCTGCTGGACCACGCGCGCCGGCGGCTCAGTGCGCGCCGCGGCGGCGGCGCCGAGCACCTGCCGCTGACCGTGGCCGACCCGGCCGCCGACGAGCAGGCCCGTGAGGTCGTCGCGCTGGACGAGGCCCTGCGCCGCCTGGCCGGGCTGGACCCGCAGCTGGCGCGCCTGGTCGAACTGCGCTGGTTCGGCGGCCTGACCATCGAAGAGACCGCCGCGGCCCTGGACGTCAGCGAGGCCACCGTCAAGCGCGCCTGGCGCCGGGCGCGGGCTTGGCTGCAGCGTGAACTGGAAGC
>VGXH01000128.1 GCA_016873405.1 bacterium | reverse complement strand
GGGGGCTGCGGGAAATGGTTGCGTTCATCGTCGCTCCCCGGGAACGTGGCCGGTGGAACTCGCCGGGCCCCTGCCGGCGACCGCCCCGCGCCCCCGCGCCCGGGGGCTGTCGGTCGCGGCGCGCCGATCGTCGGTGATGGTAGCAGCGGGCCGGCTGCGGCGGCAACCCGGATCGACGTCCCCCGGGGCCGGCGCCCGCATCAGGCGCGCCCGGTCCCGGCAGCCCGGGCTCAAGGCGCCGGCCGGCGGGTCGATGAAAGCCGAGTAACGGCAACGCGTTTCGGGCCGAGGCCTGCCCGGCGCCGGCGGGCCTCGGTCCGCCGCGGAAGCCATCGCGCCGGATGCGCGCGGCGGGAGGTGATCGTCATGTGCGGCGTGTGCGGGGTCCTGGCGCTGGACGGGCGCCTCGAACTGCCGGCCGGGGCGCCCGAGGGCATGATCGGGCTGCTGCGCCATCGCGGCCCCGACGGCTTCGGCGCCTGGCGCGACGACCGGGTGTTCCTCGGGCACGCCCGGCTGGCGATCATCGATCCGGCGGCCGGGGCGCAGCCGATGACCGCGGGCGACGGACGCTGCCGCATCGTCTACAACGGCGAGGTCTTCAACTACCTCGAATTGCGCCGCGAGCTCGAGGCTCTGGGCCATGTCTTCCGCACGCAGAGCGACACCGAGGTCGTCCTCAGCGCCTGGCTCGCCTGGGGTCCCCGCTGCGTCGACCGCTTCAACGGGCAGTTCGCGTTCGCGATCTGGGATCCCGCGCGCCAGGAGCTCTTCCTGGCCCGCGACCGGTTCGGCATCTGTCCGCTGTTCGTCGCCACGCACGCCGGGCGCCTCCTGTTCGCCTCGGAAGCAAAGGCGCTCGGGGGCTTTCCGGGCTTCGTCCTTGAGCCCGACCCGTCCGGGCTGGCCGAAGTGCTGACCTATTGGGCGAACATCGCGCCGGCCTCGTGCTTTCGCGGCGTGGCGCAGCTGCCGGCCGGTCACTGGGCGCTGGCGCGGCCGGGCCGGCCCGCCGCCGCGGCCGCCGGCGCCCTGCCCGCCTGCCTGGAGGCGCACCGGTACTGGGCGCCGTCGTTCCTGCCGGCGGCCGAGGACCGGCGCTTCGTGCCGGCGGGCGAACGGCGCGACCTGGTCGCCGAACTGCGCGAGCGGCTCGCGCAGGCGGTCGCGCTGCGCCTGCGCGCGGACGTGCCGGTGGCCTCGTACCTCTCCGGCGGCCTGGATTCGTCGGTCGTGGCTGCGCTGGCCCGCCGCCGAACCGGCGATCGCCTCTGCACCTACGGACTCGGCTTCGAGGCCGACGGCTTCGACGAACGGGAATGGCAGACGCTCATGGTCGAGCACCTGGGCGTGGATCACCACGGCATCGTCGCCGACGCCGACCTGATCGTCGCGCACGTCCGTGAAGCGACCTGGCACGCCGAGACCCCGCTGCCGCGCACGGCCCCGGCGCCCCTGCTGGCGCTCAGCGGAGCCGTGCACGCGCGGGACTGCCGCGTCGTCCTGACCGGCGAGGGCGCCGACGAAGTGTTCGTCGGGTACGACATCCATCGCGAAGCCAAGCTGCGGGCTTTCTGGAGCCGCCGGCCGGACTCGGTGGCGCGTCCGGCCCTGCTGGCCCGCCTGCACGCGTTCCAGGCGGCGCCGCCGCCGGCCATGCTGCGTGCCTTCTACGGGCACGAGCTGACGCGGACGGACGATCCCCTCTATTCGCACCGGCCGCGCTGGCGCAACGGCGCCGACGGCTTCCTGGCCGCGGAACTCCGGCAGAGCATCGTCGCAGACGCCGCCGAGACCCGACTGCTGGCGTCGTTGCCGCCCGCCTTCGCCGGCTGGGGTCCGGTGGCCCGCTGCCAATACCTCGAGATGGCCGTCTTCCTGTCCGGGTACCTGCTGGCGGCGCAGGGCGACCGCATGCTGATGGCCCGGTCGGTCGAGGGGCGCTTCCCGTACCTCGACCACGAGCTGGTCGAGTTCGCGGCGCGGATCCCGGTCTCCGTCAAGCTGCCCAACCTCACCGAGAAGGCGCTCCTGCGCAGCGCGGCCGAGGATCTGGTCCCGGCCGCGGTCCGCGCGCGTCGCAAACATCCCTATCGCGCTCCCGGCAGCCTGTCGTTCACCGGCGCGGCCGGGCGCGCCCTGGTCCGGGAGTGCCTCCTGGCGGACGGTCCCGGTTGGGAGCTGTGGGACCGGGACCGCGTCACCGCGCTGGTGCGCAAATGGGAAACCGGCGGCCGCGGGCTCGGCCAGCGCGACGACTCGGCGTTCAGCGCGGTCCTCAGCGGCCGCCTGCTTCAGCACGAATTCGGGTCCGGCTTCGCCGCGCGGGCCGCGCGGGCGCGGCTGGAGCCGGGAACTCTGGTCTGGATGATGGAGGGACAAGGAGCCGCATCATGGAGTTGAAGGCGACGATTCGCGAGTTCATCGTCGGGAACTTCCTGTTCGGGGATGAAGCCCGCCTCACGGGGGACGACCTCTCCCTGCTCGACAACGGGATCATGGATTCGCTCGGGGTCCTCGAACTGGTCGCGTTCCTCGAGTCGCGACTGGGGCTGTCGGTGCCCGACGCCGACCTGGTGCCGCGGAATCTCGATTCGGTGGATAACCTGGTCGCCTATGTCGAGCGCAGACGCGCGGCAGCGGCCTGAACCGCCGGGGCGACCGCGCGAGCGGAGGGGAGGAACGCCATGTTCGATCGCAACGTCCTGGACCTGGATCTGGAGCGGGAAGCGCGCGAAGTCGGCGAGCGGTTGCGCGACATCGTGCAGCAGCGCCTGCACTGCCGCGGCCTCGTTGTCGGCGTGAGCGGCGGCATCGACAGCTCGGTCACCTGCGCCCTGGCGGCGCGCGCCCTGGGCCCGGGGCGCGTGCTGGCCGTGCTGATGCCGGAGCGCCACTCCGACTCGGCCAGCACTCGGCGCGGGCTGCTGCTGGCCGAAGCCCTGGGCGTCGCCCACACCGTCGAGGACATCGCGCCCGCGCTCGAGGCGATCGGCTGCTACCGCCGCTACGACGCGGCCGTGCGCCGGGTGGTGCCCGACTACGGCGACGGCTGGCGCAGCAAGCTGGTGCTTCCGGGCGACCTGCTGGACTCCGACCGCGTCAACATCTCGCGTCTGGTCGTGCGCTCTCCCGGGGGCGAGGAATCGACGGTGCGCCTGCCGGCGGACGTGTACCTCGAGCTGGTGGCGGCGACCAACTTCAAGCAGAGGATCCGCAAGACGCTCGAGTACTTCCACGCCGACCGGCTGCGCTACGCCGTGGCCGGCACGCCGAACCGCTTGGAGTACGACCAGGGCTTCTTCGTCAAGAACGGGGACGGGTCCGCCGACGTGAAGCCCATCGCCCATCTCTACAAGACCCAGGTCTACGCCCTGGCCCGGCACCTGGGCCTGCCGGCGGAGATCTGCGGCGCCGAGCCGACGACCGACACCTTCAGCCTGCCGCAGACGCAGACCGAGTTCTACTTCGCGCTGCCCTATCGCGAGATGGACCTGCTGCTGTGGGCGCGCAGCCACGCGGTCCCGGCCCCCGAGGCCGCCGCCGCGCTGGACCTGCAGCCCGTGCAGGTGGAACGGGTCTACCGGGACATCGAGCGCAAGCGCGCCGTCGCCGTCTACCTGCACGAGCCGCCGGTTCTCGTGCGGCCGGTGGCGTCGGGTCCAGGCTAGGCGGGCGACGGGGCCAGGGGAACCCCGCGGAGCGGGGGAGGGAACGATGACCGTCCACGGCATGCTGCTGGAGGCCGCCGGGCGAGCGCCCGACGCCATCGCCCTGACCCACGAGGGGCGCCACGTGAACTACGCCGGCCTGGCGGACGAATCGGCCCGGGTGGCGGGCTGCCTCCGCGAGGCCGGCGTGCGCAGAGGCGACCGGGTCGCGCTGCTGCTGGAGAACTCGCCGCAGTACGTGGCGGCCTTCTTCGGCATCCTGCGGGCGGGAGCCTGCTGCGTGGCCCTCAACCACGCCAACGGCGCCGGGACGCAACGGGACCTGCTGCGGGACAGCGGCGCGGTGGCTCTCTGGTCGCGGGACCGGCAGGTGCCGGAGCCGGCGCGCTTCACGGCGGAATGCCCCGACCTGCGTCTGGTCGTGCTGGACGGCGCGGGCGCGGCGCCTGCGCCCATCGGCGGCGCGTCGTTCCTGCGCGCGTCGGCGGCGCTGGCGACGGCTCCCGCGTCCGGCGCCGGCGAGGCCGGCCCCGACGACCTGGCGCTGATCCTGTACACGAGCGGCTCGACGGGCGCTCCGCGGGGCGTCATGCTGAGTCACGCCAACCTGGTGGCGAACACGCGGCAGATCCTGGACTACCTCCGGCTCGGCGCGGACGACAGCGTCGGCTGCGTCCTGCCGTTCCATTACAGCTTCGGCAACTCGCTGCTCCTGACGCACGTGCACTGCGGCGGGCGCGTCGTCATCGACAACCGCTTCGCCTTCCCGCAGGAGGTGCTGACGACGCTGGAGGAGGAACGCTGCACCGGGTTCTCCGGCGTGCCGAGCCACTACGCGATCCTCTGCGCAAGGACCGACTTCCTGGAGCGTCCGCACGCGCATCTGCGCTACCTCACGCAGGCCGGCGGCGCCATGTCGCCCGATCTCGCGCGCCGCATCCGCGAGGCCCTGCCGGCCCGCATCGCCGTGCACATCATGTACGGGCAGACGGAGGCGTCGGCCCGCCTCGCGACCGTCCCCCCGGACCGCTTGCCGGACAAGTACGGATCGATCGGCCGGGCGATACCGGGTGTCACCCTGACCGTGCGGCGCCCCGACGGGAGCGAATGCGACATCCGCGAGCCGGGCGAGATCGTCGCCGCCGGCCCCAATCTCATGCGGGGCTACTGGAACGCGCCGGACGAGACGGCTGCCGTGCTCGGGCCCGACGGGCTGCACACCGGCGATCTCGCCTATCGCGACGAGGAGGGCTTCCTGTTCGTCGTCGATCGCCTGCGCAACATGATCAAGACCGGGGCCAACCGGGTCGGTTCCCTCGAGATCGAGGCGGCGCTGCTGCGCCATCCCGCGGTCGTCGAGGCCTGCGTCATCGGCGTGCCCGACGAGTTGCTGGGAGAGGCGATCGAAGCCTGGGTCGTGCCTCGCGACCCGTCGTTCGCCGACGAGAAGCTGCTCCAGCGCCACTGCGCCGCGGAGCTGGCCGCCTACAAGGTGCCCCGCCGCGTCCGCTTCACACCCGCCCTGCCGCGCAACTCCTCGGGCAAGATCCTCAAGGCCGCACTGCGCGACGCCGCCTCGCGGCCCGAATAGCCCGATCTCCGCCCGGGTAACGCCACCGGTTGACGCATCGGCGCCGGCGGGCGTAGCATCGCGCCGGGGACGCCTGCGACGGGAAGGGGACACGATGGCCTGGTGGTTCTGGATCGCGCTCGGCGCCGTGTTGCTGGCGGCCGAGGTCATCATCGCCGCCGATTTCTATCTGGTTTTCTTCGGACTGGCGGGACTCGTGCTCGGCGGCCTGGTCCTGGCCGGCGTCGAGTTGCCGGTCTGGGCGCAGTGGCTGCTGTACGCCGTGCTGGCCGTGGCCGGGCTGGCGATCTACCGGCGGCGCTGGAAGCGCAGCCTCTCGCGCGTGGACCGCGAACTGCCTCCGGAACTGGAGGGCGAGACCGGCACCGCCTGCGGCGGGATCGATGCCGGCGGCCGGGGCCGCATCGCGCTGCGGGGCTCGGAGTGGGACGCGGTCAACGGGGGAACCGACGACCTGCCGGCCGGCGGCCGCTGCGTCGTCACGAAGGTGGAGGGGCTCACGCTGCACGTGAGGAGCGAGTCATGAACTTCGGGGGGGAGAACATGCCGACGATGATCGCGGTGGGAGCCGTCGTTCTGCTGGTGCTGATCGTGATCGCGCGCACCGCGATCGTCGTGCCGCAGCAGTCGGCCTTCGTGGTGGAGTACCTGGGCAAGTACCGCAAGACCATCCACGCCGGCTTCCACATCCTGGTGCCGTTCGTGGAGAAGGTGGCCTACCGCCACAGCCTG
>VGXH01000127.1 GCA_016873405.1 bacterium | reverse complement strand
TGACCGTCATCGCGGGCCTGTCCCTCGCGACACTGCTGACGCTGCTCGTGGTGCCGGTGGCGTACGTCGCCCTGGCCGGCGGCCGGGCCGGAGCGCGGGAACGCGCCGACGCGGCGTTGCCCGCCGGCGCCGCCGGCGGGGAGGTCGCCTGAGGTGTGGCTGACCCGCCTGTCCCTGCGCCGTCCGGTCACGCTCGCGATGGCGGCCGCCTGCCTGGTCGTGCTGGGCGCCGTCTCCCTGGTCAAGCTGCCGCTGGACTTCCTGCCGCGGGTCGAACTGCCGTTCATCGCCGTCTATGTGCCGTACCAGGGCGGCATCCCGGCCGAGGGGGAGCGGGAGATCGTGCGTCCGATCGAGGAGATCCTGGCCACCCTCGGCGGGGTCAAGGGCATCCAGAGCTACAGCGACGCCGGCGAGGTTCAGGTCGGCGTGATCTTCGACTGGGGCCGCGACGTCAACCTGCTGCGGCTCGAGGTGAAGGAGAAGATCGACCAGATCCGCGACCGGCTGCCGCCGGACATCCCGCAGATCTTCCTGCTGACCTTCAACACCAGCGACATCCCGGTCATCGAGGGACGCATCGCGGCGCGGGGCCGCGACCTGTCCGAGAGCTGGGACCTGCTCGACCAGAGGATCATCGCGCCGCTGCAGCGCATTCCCGGCGTGGGCCGCGTGAACATCGACGGCGTGCTGCCGACGCAGGCCTCGGTGTACCTGCGGCTGGACAAGCTGCGCGAGCACCAGGTGGACCTCGACCGCTTGTTCGGGGCCCTTGAGGCGGCGAACGTCGAGCTGACCGTGGGCCGCGTCACCGACCGGGGTTTGCGCTACGACGTGCGGACGGTCAGCGGTCTGGCCGGCGCGACCGATCTGGCCGGGCTGCCGGTCAACGAACGCGGCCTGCGGCTCGGCGACGTGGCCGAGGTCGTCTACGGCGCGCCGGCACTGGAGTACGGGCGCGTGCTGAACGGCGAACCGGCCGTCGCGTTCTGGATCCAGAAGGCCTCCGGCGCGAACACGGTCGCCGTCTGCCGCGCCGTGGAGGCGGAACTGCGCCGAATCAACAGGGACCCGGCGCTGCAGGGCATCAGCAGCTTCGCCTTCTTCAACCAGGCCGACCAGATCACCGACTCGCTGCGCGGGCTGCTGCAGGGCGGTCTGACGGGCTCGCTGCTGGCGATCGCCGTGCTGTACCTGTTCCTGCGTCGCGTGTCGATGACCCTGGTGGTCTCGCTGGCGATACCGTTGTCGGTGGTCGGGGCCTGCGTCTTCCTCTTCCTGAGCGGCCGCTCTCTCAACGTGTTGACGATGATGGGCCTGATGCTCGGGGTCGGCATGCTGGTGGACAACGCGGTGGTCGTCCTGGAGTCGATCCACCGGCGGCAGTTGCGCGGCGAGCGGCCGCTGGCGGCGGTCGTGCGCGGCACGCGCGGGGTGGGCACTGCCATCACGGCCTCGACGTTGACCACGGTGATCGTGTTCGCGCCGGTGGTGATCAGTCGCGCGGACGAGCTCTCGGTGTGGCTGGGCGAGGTGGGGGTGACGATCAGCGTGACGCTGGTGCTGTCGCTGCTGGTCAGCCTGACCGTGGTGCCGCTGCTGGCGCTGCGTGGTTCGCGCGGGGCGACCGCTGCCGCCGAGCCGCGCTGGCTGCGCTGGCTCCAGACGCGCTACCGCTCGACCCTGGGCTGGACGGCCGTTCGCCACCCGCTGTTGACGGCGCTGGTCCTGGTGCCCGCGGTCCTGTTGGCGACGGCCGGCGCGATGAAGGTCGCGCGCTTCAAGCCCGACCTGCAGGGCGATGCCGGACTGCGCCGCGAGAACCTGCGCGTCCAGCTGCACTACACCGGACCGGTCGACAAGGAGGCGTCGCGGGTGCTGGTCGCGCGCGCCGCGGACTGGCTGGAGACCCGGCGCTCCGACCTGGGCCTGCGCGACATCTACTCGTTCTACCGCTCGGACCGGGGCGGGATCACGCTGTTCTTCGCCGACGGCGTCGTCAGCGAGGACTTCTTCCGCCGGACGCGCGACGACCTGCGCAAAGGCCTGCCGGTGCAGGCGGGCGTGGAGTACCGTTTCGGCGACGAGCAGGGCCAGGATTCCGGCGCGAAGGCGTTCGCGCTGACGATCAGCGGCGACGAGACCGAGTTGCTGCGCGAGTACGCGGCCGAGGCCAAGCGGCGCCTGGCGCTGGTCGAGGGCGTGGGTGACCTGCGCAGCGACGACGACATCGGCCGCGCCGAGGTGGCGGTGCTCGTGGATCCGGTCCAGTCCGGTCGCTTCGGGATCTCGCCCGGCGCTGTCTCGCGCGTCATGGGCCTGACCTACCGGGGCGTGCAGTTGCCGCGTCTGCGCACGGGGGATCGCGAGGTGGATCTGGTCGTCTCGCTGCTTCCGGAAGACCGCGAATCGCTGGAGAACCTCGCGCTGCTGCCGATCGGCGCGCTCGGCGGCGAGCCGGTCCAACTCGATCAGGTCGCCTCCTTCGCGTTCGGACGCGGGCCCGAGCGCGTTTTCCGCCGCGACCAGCGTTCGGGCATCACGATCACCGGGACCTGGGCGGGCGACCGTCTGGACGAGGGCCTGGACGCCGTGCGGCCGGTGATGGACTCGCTGGCGATGCCGCTGGGGTACGGTTGGAACTTCGGCAGCGAGATCCGTCGCGCCCAGCAGCAGCAGAGCGAAATGGGCGTGAACATGCTGCTGGCCCTGGTCTGCGTGTTCTTCGTGATGGCGAGCCTCTTCGAGTCGCTGCTGCTGCCGCTGGTCGTGATGGGCACGGTGCCTTTCGCCTCGCTGGGCGTGTTCTGGCTGATGATGGCCACCGGGACGCCGTTCAACATCATGGCGATGATCGGGATCGTGATCCTCATCGGGGTGGTCGTGAACAACGGGATCGTCCTCGTGGACCACATCGAGGGCCTGCGGCGCTGCGGACGCGGGCCGGAGCAGGCCGTGCTCGAGGGTTGCACCGATCGGCTGCGCCCGATCCTGATGACCGCGGGCACGACGATCCTCGGCCTGATGCCCCTGTCGTTCGCCAGCGGCGCCCACGTGGGGGGCGCGGAATACTATCCCATGGCGCGCGCCATCAGCGGCGGCCTGGCCTCGAGCACCGTGCTGACGCTGCTGGTGATGCCGACCTACTACCTGCTGGCCATGCGTTGGCGCGCGGGTCTGGCCGGCGGGCTTGCGGGGCGCGGAGCGACACCCGCGGCCGCGGCGCCGCGCGGGGAACCCGAGCCTGCGTGAGCACTTGGCGGCCGACTGAAGATTGCCCGCATTCCGCGATTGCGGATCGGTCCCGCAGCGGCTAACGTGCCGGGCAAGGCAGGAACCCGCGGCCGGATGGACCGACGGACCCTGTCGACTCGCCTGGCTGGCCGGCCATCCGGCCGATTTACCTGCACAGAGGTGAACGTCAATGTATCAGCACAGTCCACGTGATCGCGTCGCGGTATTCATCGACGGGGAGAACATCCACTACAGCGCCAAGCACATGAACATGCGGATGGACTACCTCAAGCTGTGCCGGCGCCTGGCCGGCGAGCGGCGCCTGATCCGTTCCTATTTCTACACGGCGATCAACAACCAGTCCGAAGGCAAGATCGACTTCATCAACTTCCTGAAGCTGAACGGCTTCACCGTCGTGACGAAGGAAGTCCGCAACTTCAACGAGCTGGACACGAGCACCCGCAGCGTGCGCAGCAGCCTGGACATGGAGATGGCCATCGACGTGCTGGACATGTCGCAGCACCTCGACAGCGTCGTCCTGTGCACGGGCGACGGCGACTTCGTGCCCCTGGTGGCGGCTCTGGCGCGCCGCGGCAAGCACGTCGAGGTCTGCGGGCTGCGCGAGATGACCAGCACCGACCTCATCGCGGCGGCCGACGAGTACATCGACCTGGCCGCGCTCAAGGACGAGCTGGTGCTGGCGGGCGCCCCGCCGCTGCCGCGTGAGGTCCGCAACGAGCTGCCGGCCAGCGAACAGGACGAGTTCAACACCTTCAAGGTGCAGGACACGAGCTTCGACTTCTGAGCCTCGGCGCCGCGCGAGGGGTGACGGCCGCGCTCCGCGGGGAGGGCGGCCGTTTCGCGCGTCGGCGCCGCCGTCGGGCCGGCGCGTTCAGCGAGCGGGCCCGCCGCCGGCCAGTTCCCGGGCCACCAACTCCCGGTACGCCGTCTGGATCCGCCTGGTCAGGGGGCCGGGCCGCCCCTCGCCGACCGGCCGTTCGTCCACGCCGACCACCGGCAGGATCTCACGCACGCTGCTGGCGGTGAAGGCCTCGTCGGCGGCCAGCAGATCCGCCGGCGACAGGCGGCGCGCCTCGCAGGCGAGCCCGAGGCCGGCCGCCAGCGTCAGAACGCGCTCGCGCGTGCGCCCGGCCAGGAGGCCGTCGTCGCCGGCCGGCGTGCACAGGCGGCCATCCCGGGCCAGGAAGAGGTTGCTGACCGAGCCCTCGAGCAGGTGCCCGTCCTCGCTGACGAGAATGGCCTCCCGGCAGCCGCGCGCGGCGGCCTGCCGCTGCGCGAGCAGGGCGGGCAGCGCGTTGAGGGTCTTGAGGTGGGGCAGGTTGCCGCGCGCCGACCCCGGGGCGAGCAGACAGGCGGCGATGCCGTCGCGGGCCCAGGCGGCGAACGCGGGTGGCACCGGCGCCAGCGTCACCAGCACGGTGGGGCGAAGGCGCTCGAGGTCGCGCAGGGGCAACGGATCGTCGGCGTCGCCGCCGCGGCTGACGGTGATGCGCAAGCGCGCGTCGGCCGCGGTCAGGCCGTTGCGGGCGGCCAGGCGCGCCACGACGGCCGCGAAGCGGGCGTCGCTCAGGGGCACCGGCAGTTCGAGCGCGGCCGCGTGGCGGCGCAGGCGTTCGAGGTGGGCGGGCAGGTCCAGTGGGCGGCCGGAGTAGAGGCGCAGCGAGGTGTAGACGCCGTCGCCGTAGAGGAAGCCGCCGTCCCAAATCGAGATGCGCGCGCGTTCGGCGGGCAGGTATTCGCCGTCCAGGTAGACCAGCATCGGTTCGCCGTTCCTCCCCGCGCCCGGCGACGTCCGCGGAGCCGGGCTGTCGCCGCCGACACGATCACACAGGGACGGCCGGCGCGCAATGGCCGCCGAAAGCAAGGCCGCGCCGCCGCCGGTGGGGACGACGGCGGCGCGGTGGACGGCGCGGCGCCGTCGTCAGGCCTTCGCGTGGGCCTGCTGCGCGGACGCCTGCAGCGCCTGGCGGGCGTTCAGCAGGCGGCCGAGGTGCTGCCTGACCGGCGCGTCCTCGGGATGCACGGCGAGCAGGGCCTCGGCGGTGCCGCAGGCGGCGTCGAGGTGGGCCGACCCGGCGGCGGCGTGCAGGTCGAGCAGGCGCCGGCGCACGCCGGCGTCCTGGCGGCCGGCCAGGAATTCGTTGCAGCGGCGCACCGCGCCGGCCAGGTCCCCGCACGCCTCGTCGACATCGCAGAGGTTCAGGACCGCGTTGGCGTAGCCGGGACGAAGACGCAGCGCGGCGTCGAGATGGCGACGAGCTCCGTCCGGGTCGCCACGCATGAAGAGCGACACGCCCAGGTTGTTGTGCAGTTCCACGTCGTCGGGGGTCAGGGCCAGTGCGGCCGTGAAATCGGCGCCGGCCTCCGCGTGTCGTCCAAGATGGCTGCGCATGACGCCGCGGTTGAACAGGACGTGCGGGTTGCCGCGCAGCAGGCCCACCACGCGGTCGAAGCAGGCTTCGGCGCGGGTCCACTCGCCCAGGGATGCCCACAGCGCTCCCAGGTTGTTGTGCCCCTCGGCGCGATCCGGGAAGGCCTCGATCACGGCCTGATAGGCGCCGAGGGCGGCGCGCAGGTTGCCCTCCTCGAGGGCGGCGGTGCCGGCGGCGACCAGGGCGGCCAGGCGGGCGTCGGCGTTGGCGGCCGCGATGACGGGGCTCGCCCCGGCGTCCGCGTGCTCCTTGCCGTCTTGCAAGCGGGCTTCGTTCATGGATCCTCTCCCGAGTGGACGTACCATTGCCGCCGGGCGGCAGGAGTGTG
>VGXH01000126.1 GCA_016873405.1 bacterium | reverse complement strand
AGATCGACATCGTCATGCGCGGACAACTGGCCGACGATGGTCGCCAGCGCGCCGCTGCCGGTCGTCAGCTGCGCCGTGCTGACCAGGCTGCCCGCGTCGCCGTTCTCCGACCACGATTGGGCGGCGGCGATCGACGTGGAAATCGACAGGAGAATCCCGGCGGCCAGTCCCGGGGACAGCGCCCGCGCGCGGTCGCCGCGCCCTGATCGAATGCGAAACCTCATGATGACCCCCTTGCGATCTCAATGCGGGCCGCCCCGGCGCGAAGTCGACGGCGCGGCACGGTTCGAGAAGAAACAGAAGGATATCACAGTTGATTGATGGGAATCCATGACCAACGCGGGGATTCGCATCGACGGACGCCCCGGGGCGGGAACCCGGCCGCCCTGACGGGAATGCGCACCGCCTTGGCGGCCCCCCGGCGGGCGACTCGGCCACAGGTCGGGACATCCGTCAGGTCATCTCAGGTAGGTGTAGTCCTCGAACACCTCGTCGTACTGCCGCTGCAGCACGGCTGACTCCGGCGCCGTGATCCGGCCGGCGTGCACGGCTTCTTCCAGGGCGTGGCGCCAGCGCTCGGTCAGGTCCGTCTTGTCGAACGAGACGTAGCGCAGCACTTGGCCCACGGTGTCCCCGCGCAGGACGTTGGCGAAGACCATGCGCCCGTCGGCCGAGACGTCCACGTGCACCGCGTTGGTGTCGCCGAACAGGTTGTGCAGGTCGCCCAGGATCTCCTGGTAGGCGCCGACCAGGAACACGGCGAAGCAGTACTTCTCGCCCGGTTTCAGTTCGTGCGCCGGCAGGTAGTGTTTGATGTCGCGCAGGTCGGCGAAGCGCTCGACCTTGCCGTCCGAGTCGCAGGTGATGTCCGCCAGCACCACGCGCCGCTTCGGCTCCTCGTTCAGGCGCGAGATGGGCGTGATCGGGAAGATCTGGTCGATGGCCCAGCTGTCGGGCATCGACTGGAAGATCGACAGGTTGCAGAAGTAGGTGTCGGTCAACAGCGTCGGCAGCCGGCGCAGGTCCTCCGGCACGTAGTGCAGCTCGCGCGTGGCGTTGTTGATCGCGTTCAGCAGCGCCCAGTAGCACTGGTCGCCAAGGGCCCGGTCCTCGATCGACATCTGCCCCAGGCTGAACTGCTGCAGCATGGTCTGCCGCAGCTCGACGGCGTCGTGCAGCGTCTCCTGGCAGTTCTTCGGCGTCAGCGACAGCAGCATCTGCGCCATGTTGAGGACGGTGTCCTCCTCCGTGCGCTTGGTCACTTCCTCCACGTCCACGGTGGTGGTGAACGTGTTGGCCAAGCTCAGCACCTCGATCACCAGCACGGAGGCGTAGGCCACCATGGCGCGACCGCACTCGGTTACGATCATCGGGTGCGCCACGCCGGAATTGTCGCAGGCGTCCTTGAGGATCCAGACGACGTCGCGCGCGTACTCCTCCACCGTGTAGTTCATCGACGACTCGAAGGCCGTCTTCGAGCCGTCGTAGTCGACGGCCAGGCCGCCGCCGACGTCGAAGTAGCGCAGTTGCGGGCAGAACCGCGCCACCTGCACGTACACCTGCGCCGCCTCGCGCACCGCCTGCTTGAGCGAGCCGATGCTGGTCAGCTGGCTGCCGTTGTGGAAGTGCACCAGCCGGACCCAGTCCTGCTTGCCGTGCTCGGTCAGCAGCTTGATGGCGGCGACGATCTCCGCCACGTTCAGGCCGAACTTGGCGCGCTCGCCGCCGCTGCGCTCCCAGCGTCCGGCGCCGCGCCCGGCCAGCCGCAACCGGAAGCCGATGTTCGGCTCGATGCCCTGCTCGCGGCTGATCGCCAGCAGCAGATCCACCTCGGAAGGCTTCTCGACGACGACGATCACCTCGCGTCCGACGCGCTGCGCCATCATCGCCAGCTCGAGGTACTGGCGATCCTTGTAGCCGTTGCAGATCAGGAGCGAGTCGGTGTTGCCGGGCAGGGCCAGCGCCGCCACCAGTTCGGGCTTGCTGCCCACTTCCAGGCCCAGGCTCAGGTCCCGGCCGGCGCGGATCAGCTCGGTCACGACGTGCCGCTGCTGGTTCACCTTGATGGGATAGACGGGGCGGTAGGCGCCCTGGAACTCGTACTCGGTCATCGCCGAGGTGAAGGCGCGGTGCAGCGTGCGCAGGCGGTGGCGCAGGATGCCGCTGAAGCGGAAGAGGATCGGCAGCCGGATCTCGCGCTGGCGCGCCGCTTCGACCAGCGCGTTGAGATCGAACTCCGGCCCGCCCGGCCCCTCCGGCCGCACGCAGGCGTTGCCCTGCGCGTTGACGCCGAAGTAGCCGGCGCCCCAATACTCGAAACCGTACAGCTGCTCGCTCTTGGCGAGGGTCCAGGGCGATCCAGGCAGCATGGCGGCCCTCCGCACACGAAACTGGTGAGATCCCGACCGGACCGGCCGCGGCCCGCGCTCCGGAACACAGCGATGACCCACGAACGGGCGCCACAGGCAAACAGGCGCCCTCCCGGGGCGCCGGCGTGCGCAATGTAGCGCACACCGCCCGAAAGGACAACCCGCGTTGCCCCCGCCGCCGCGGGGCTCTATGCTCGGCGCGAGGCCGCCGCGGAACGCCCGCGGGGGCGGCCGCCCGCAAGCCCGAAAGGACGCCATGCCCGCCCAACCGCGCGATTGGACCGCGCCCGAGCTGCTGCAGGTCTCGGGCGGCTACTGGAGCGCTTGCGCCCTGCACGCCGCCGTGCGGCTGGACCTCTTCACCCGCCTGGCGGACGGACCGCTGGCCACGGCTGAACTGGCCGCCCGCGCCGGCGCCGACGAGCGCGGCGCGCAGCGCCTGCTGGAGGCGCTGGCCGCGCTGGGCCTGGTCGCGCGCGACGACGACGGCCGCTGGTCGGCCGCGCCGGCCGCCCGCCGCCACCTGGCCCGCGGCGCGCCGGCCCACCTGGGCCACATCATCGCGCACCACCACTTCCTGATGGAGGCCTGGGCGCGCCTGCCCGAGGCCGTGCGCGCGGGCGCGCCGGTGCGCGAGCGCTCGTCGCACCACGAGGACGCCGAGGCCCGCGAGGCGTTCCTGCTCGGCATGCAGGACCTGGCGAGCCTCGCCGCGCCGCGCGTGGCGGCGGCCGTCGATCTGGACGGCCGCCGCCGCCTGCTGGACCTGGGCGGCGGCCCGGGCACCTACGCCATCCACTTCTGCCTGCGGCACCCGGGCCTGCGGGCGACGATCTGCGACCTGCCCGCCACGCGCCCTGTGGCCGAGCGCGCGATCGCCGCGCACGGGCTGGCCGACCGCATCGCGTTCGCGCCCGCCGACTACAACCTGGAGCCCGTGCCCGGCGGCTTCGACGCGGCCTGGTTGTCGCATATCCTGCACGGCGAGGGCCCGGCGGGCGCCGCGGCGCTGCTGCGCAAGGCGGCGGGCGCGCTCGAGCCGGGCGGCCTGCTGCTGGTTCAGGAGTTCATCCTGGACGACGATCGGCTGGGGCCGCCGCACCCGGCGCTCTTCGGACTCAACATGCTGGTGGGCACGCCCGACGGGCAGTCCTACAGCGGGGCCGAGCTGACGGCGATGATGGCCGCGGCCGGCGTCCGCGGCGCGCGCCGCCTGCCGCTGGAGCTGCCGAACGGGGCCGGCATCCTGGCCGGGACCAGGGACGCCTGAGCGGAGCCGGCCGGCGCCGGCGACCCGGCGCGGCGCGCCCTCGCTCAGGCGCCCGCCCAGGCCGCGCCCAGCCAGCGCGCGAAGGCGACGAGCGCCCAGGCCGCCGCCCCGAGCGCCGCGACCATCAGCAGCGCCGCCGCCGCCGGCACGGCCACGACCAGCGTTCGCGAACGGCGCGCCACGCGCCCCGGCCGCGCCAGCCACGCCTCGAGCAGGCGCCGGTTGCGCGTGTGCGAGGGGAACAGGAAGTCGGCCACATCGCCCACGCCCGGCACCACGCCCAGCAGCAGGTCCACCGCCACGTTGGCCACCATTCGCGCCAGCACCGACGCCGGCGCGCCCACGCGCCAGGCCGTCCACACGCCGTACAGCCCGAAGGCGGCGCCGATGACGTCGCCCGCCACCGGCACCAGGCCCGTCAGGGCGTCGGCGCCGAAGCGAAACCGCGTCCCAGGCACGCGCCAGGCGCTGTCGAAGACGTCGGCCAGGCGCCGGAACCGCCGCAGCGCCGCTTCCTGGCGACCGTCCAGGACCGCCGGGGTCTCCATCAGTGACGGTGGCAGCAGCCGGCGCAGGTCGCCCCGCTCTCGGCCGCCTTGCGCATGATGGCCTCGACCGCCAGCGGCGTGCCGGCGCCCGCCTGCAGTTCCTCGAAGAAGTAGCGGGGGCCCGGTCGCGTCACGGGCGCCACCTGCGCCAGCGTCGCGGCGTCGTAGAGCCGGCCGTTCTGCATCACCAGCGCCAGGCTCTCGCTGCGACGGATGTCCCCGGTCGGGTCCTCCCGGAACAGCAGCAGGTCGGCCAGCTTGCCGGGGCGCAGCGAGCCGAGGTCGCCGTCCAGCCCCAGCTGCGCCGCGCCGTCGATGGTCGCCGCGCGCAACGCCTCGTGCGGCGTCAGGCCGCCCTGCTGGAGCATCCACAGTTCCCAGTGCGGACCGATGCCGGCCAGCTGCCCGTGCGCGCCCAGCCCCGGCCCGCTCGCGCGCCCGGTGCGCGCGATGACGCCGGCCGACTTCGCCGCCAGCACGTCGCGCGCCAGCCGGGCCTCCTCGAAGTGGTTCCACTCCTCGTCCGGCGCGTCGAACGGCCGCCGCGAGCGCGGGTCCACGACGTAGCGCGGCACGAACCGCGCCAGCCGCTCGTTCGCCCACACCTGCGTCTTGGCGTACCAGTAGTTCTCGCCGCCAATGCCGCCGTAGGCCACGACCAGGGTCGGCGTGTAGCCCACGTCGCTGTCGCCCCACAGCTGCTTCACGTCGTCGTAGATGCGCGCCACCGGCAGCGTGTGCTCGACGGTGGTGTGGCCATCGACGACCATCGTCAGGTTGTGCTGGAAGAGCGCGCCGCCCTCCGGCACCACCATCAGGCCCAGGCGGCGCGCGGCCTCCAGCACCAGCTGCCGCTGGTCGCGGCGCGGCTGGTTGTAGCTCTTGACGCTGATCGCGCCCACGGCCTTCATCCGTCCGAGATGGAACAGGGCGTCCTCCAGCGACTCGATCTCCGCCTTGTACGAACCCTGCGCGCCGTAGAGGATGGTGCCCGTCGAGAAGATGCGCGGCGCGGTGATCAGCCCCGCCCTCTGCATCTCGGCGGCGGCGAACACCGTCGCGGTGTCGTTGCTCGGGTCGTGGATCGTCGTCACGCCGAAGGCCAGGTTGGCCTGCGCGCTCCAGTTGTCCTGCGGGACGATCCCGTTCTCCCCCTGCGCCCCGTGCGCGTGCACGTCCACCAGGCCGGGCGTCACGACGCCGCCCTGCCCGTCGATGACCGTCGCGCCGGCCGGGATCGCCACGGAGTCCTCCGGGCCCGCCGCCGCGGGGCGGTTGCCGCGCACGACGACCACGCCGCGCTCGATGACCTCCAGCCCGCGCGTCGCCGGGTCGCGGGCGCCTGCCTCGCCGCCGCCGCTCTCCATCGTCAGGACCTTGACGTTGCGGATGGCGATCACGCTCTCGCCCCCGTCGGCGCGGCGCGGCGCGTCCGCCGTCACCGGCAGGTCGATCACGGCGAACACGGGCGCGGCCGCCGCCTCGGCTCCGTCCACCGGCAGCGTCGCCAGCTGCGGTCCCAGGCTCCAGTGCAGCGAACGGCCGTCGCCGGACCAGTGCAGGTAGGCGCCGGCTTCCTCGCTCGCCCGCCTGATCGGCAGGTTCGCGCCGCCCGGCGCCACCGCCACCGGCTTGCCGGCGTCGACGAACGGCGCCGTCCAGACGCGGTGCCGCTCGGCGAACGCCAGGCGCCGGCCGTCCGGGCTGACCCGCATCTCGGTCGCCCAGTCGCTGGTGTAGTGCGTGCGCTCGCCGTCGCCGGGCGCTGCCAGGCCCAGCGGCACGCTCAGCAGCGACACGCCGTCGCTGTCCTTGCCGCCGTCGCGCGCGACCAGGAAGACGCCCC
>VGXH01000125.1 GCA_016873405.1 bacterium | reverse complement strand
GGGCAGGCTTTCGAGGCGCCGCGCCCGCGCCTCCCAGGTGAACACCGAGAGCGCCCGTTCGCGGCCGGCCGCGCCCAGTTCGTCCCGCCGGGCCGGCGAGCCGAGGCACTCCAAGAGGTCGGCCGCCAGCCCCTCGACGTCCCCGGCCTCCCGCAGGAAACCGGTCACACCCGGCGCCACGATCTCGGGCATGCCGCCGATGCGCGTCGCCACCACCGGCAGGCCGGTGGCCATCGCCTCGACCAGGCTCATGCCGAACGACTCGCTGAACGACGGGTTGGCCAGCACGTCGGCCGCGGCGTAGAGCCCGGGCAGCTCGGCCTGGGGCACCGAGCCGACGAACTCGACGCGGCCGGCCAGGGCGCCCTGCTGCGCGCGCCCGCGCAGGTAGCCCTGGTAGTCGCTGCAGACCGTGCCGTCGTAGTAGGCCTGCAGCTGGCGCACGCGCGGGTCCGCGCTGATGCCGACGATGTACTCCAGCGGCAGCGTCGCCTGCGGGCCCACCAGCCGCAGCCGCGCGTCGGGCCGCTCCCGGCAGACGCGATCCATCGCCTCCAGCAGCGTGTGGATCCCCTTCTCCGGCGAGAGGCGCCCGACGAAAATGACCGTCGACGGCCGCCGGTCGCCGCGCCCGGCGTCGGCGGCGGCCGTGAAGCGCTCCGGCTCGAAGCCGTTGTACAAAGGCACGCAGCGACCTTCCACCTGCGGGTGCGCGCGGCGGATCAGGTCGGCGATGTAGCCGCTCGAGCCGGTGACCAGGTCCACCCCGCGCAGCCGCCTTCTGACGTCCGTCACCGGGAACTGCGTCAGCCACTCGCACTGCATCTCCAGCGCGTACTTCGCGCGCGGGGCGGCCTGCCGGAACACCGGCAGGAAGTTGCTGAAGTTCAGCACGTGCACCCAGTCGAAGCGCCCTGCGCGCAGTTGCCGCGCCACCGCCCGGGCGTAGGCTCCGTAGTAGAGCCCCGAACGCACGATGCGGTCCTGCGGCACGCGGTTGGGGTATCGCCCCAGGAACGTCAGCAGGGGCGTGTCGGGCCAGTCGTTGACGAAACGGTAGTCGATGCCGTCGTCCGGGAGCCGCTCGCGCGGGTTGTGGCGCGCGTTGACGAAGATCGTCACCCGGTGGCGATCGACCAGGCGCAGCGCCGTGTGCCGGATGATCAGCCCGATCGAGTTCTGGCGCGGCGGCAGGACCGGGTCGATCGGCTGCGCGATGAAGGCGATGCGCATGCATGCTCCTGGCGGGAGCCGGCCGCGGGCGCCGGTCCTCCCTGGGGATGGTTCTTCTCGGGCGGGAATGCCGACAACCCGCGCATGTTAAGCCCCGGGCGTTCCCCCCGCCATGTCGCAAAGCTCGCCTGCCGCGGTCTCACGGGTTCCGCGCGCACGCGACCGCGACCGTGGCCCGCGCGCGCCGGCCGAGCGCGTCGGCGACCTCCAGTTCCAGGACGTGTGGGCCCGCGGCCGCGTCGTCGGGCACGTGCACCAGGACCCGGTCGCGCGGCAGGTCCGGCTCCACGACGAGCGCGCGGCCGTCCCACAGCGCTCGCAGCGAGGCGGGGTCCACGCCGGCGCCGTCGTCGCGCACGGGCACGGCGAGCGCCTCCCAGCGCGGCGGCGTCAGCCCCGGCACCGGCGGGCCCCAGCCCGGGTGCGGGCCCGCGCGCAGCGCGCGATCGTCGATCACCGGCGGCGTCGTGTCGGTCAGCGCCGCGTAGGTGCCGGGCTGCGGCAGCCCGAAGCGCGCAGGGCCGCCGGGCGCGGCCGGGCCTTGCGGCGGCCCCGCCGGCAGCCAGGCCTCCCCGTTCCAGCGGAACAGGAACACGCCGGCGTCGGCGGGCGCGATGCCGTCCGGCAGGTCCACCACGACGTCCGCGCTGGCCGGCCAAGTCGCCGCCGCCCAGGTGACGCACCGCCCCAGCGGCACGAGGCCCTGGCGCGCGGCCTGGGCTGCCTGCGCCGGATCCGGCTGGGCGCCCGGCACCGTCGCCAGGGTCGTCTCCGCGAGCAGCGGCTGTCCCGTCCGCGGGCCGGGACGCGTGACGAACGGACGGGCGCCTTCGGGCACCACATCAAAGAGCGGGGCCAGGACGATGGTGTCGTTGGGGTTGACCGCCAGCGACAGGTGGACGTCCTCGGGCGCCCAGCCGCCGCCGGCCGGCCCCGGGTCCTGCCCCGCCGGCAGCACATCCAGGTCCCAGGCGGCCTGCGCCCGGTTGCCGGCGCGGTCGATGGCCCGCAGTTCGCAATGGTGGCGGCCGGGCGGCAGGCCGGTGCCGTCGGGGCCGGCGTACCAGAGCCCGCCCTCGCGCCCGGGCACCGTCACTGCGGGGTGGCGGTGCAGCCACTGCTCGCGCAGCGTTCCGGTCTCCAGCCACTCGAGCCGCTGCTGCGCGTTGTCGGCGAAGTCGAAGGTCTCGTTGTCGCGGCGATAGACGACCCGGCCGTCGAGCGCCAGTTCCAGGCGCCACGGCTCCAGCCGGTGCCCGGCCGCGTCGGTGGCTTCCACGACGCTGGCGCTGAGGGCCACCGGCCCGGACACGCGCAGCGGCGCCGCGGCGGCGCCCGCGCCGCCGCTGACGGCCAGCAGCGCCGAGGTGGCGCCGCCGGCCAGGCGCGCCGTGGCGCCGCCGGCCACCGCCCGCACGTGACCGATCACCGGGGCGATGGTGTCGCGCACCGCGAAGCCCGTTACCAGCGGGTCGAGCGGCCGGCCGCCCGCGTCGCGCACCTCGAAGTGCAGGTGCGGCCCGGTCGTGCCGCTCTGGCCGGTCAGCCCGACGGCCTGGCCCCGCGCGACCGGCACTGCGCCCGGCGCCAGGTCGAACTCCACGCGGTAGCCGCCGTCGGCGGCCTGCCGGGCCGCGACCAGGTTCTCGACCTCGTCGGCGAACCGCGCCAGGTGGGCGTAGACGTAGGTGCGGCCGCCGACTGCCGAGCGCAGGTAGAGCGCGCGCCCGTAGCCGCCGGCAGTCACGCGCACCCGCTCGATCCACCCGTCCTCCACGGCGTGGGCGGGGAAGCCCTCGCGCTCGCGGGTCTTGAAGTCGAGGCCGGCATGGAAGCGCCCGCCCCGGTACTCCATGAAGTTGCTGGTCAGCCAGCGCGCAGGCAGGTCCAGCGGCCACAGCGGCGCCACAGACTCCGCCGCCGGTGGGGCCGCCGCGGCCCCGTCGCCGCCCCGCGGGGCCGCCCCCGCGAAGCCGGGCAGCGCCGGCAGCCAGAGCGCCAGCAGAATCAGGGCAAGTCCCGGCGCGGGCGGCCGATGAAGGTGGCGGTCCGGTTTCGCGCGCATCGGCTCCTCGACCGGGTGTTGGCGGCGACGACCGCCGCACTCTAGCACCCGCAATGAGCAGGGGACAAGGCGCGAACCCGGCGCTACCATGGTCACGGGCCGCCGGAGCGGCCCGCGCAGCCGCCAGGCGGCGCCCCGCGCCGCGGCACCAGACCAGGGAGGGACCCCGTGGACGTCCGCAACGGTCATCGCCGGGAGGAAACCGGCATCCCCGTCCCCGCCGGCCGCGGTTTCCTGCTCGACACGAACGTCCTGCTGCACGACGCCGACAGCCTGCACGCGTTCGAGGAGCACAACCTCATCCTGACGATCGACGTGCTGGAGGAGCTCGACCGCTTCAAGCGCGGCAACGACGAGAAGGCCCGCAACGCCCGGCGCGTGATCCGCGACATCGACGCGCTGCGCGACGGCAAGTCGCTCAGCGAGGGCGTGCCCCTGCCCGGCGGCGGCACGCTGCGCATCCTGGTCAGCAGCTTCACGGAGTACCTGCCCACCGGCATGGACCGCAACCAGCCGGACAACCGCATCCTGGCCGCGGCGGTGGCCATGCACGCGGCCGGCGCGAACGTCACCTTCGTCACCAAGGACATCAACGCGCGCGTCAAGGCGGACGCCCTGGGCATCCGCGCCGAGGACTTCCTCAACCGCATCGTCAACTTCGATGAGCTCTACACCGGCTGGAGCGAGCACCTGGTCCCCGAGGCGATGGTCAACGACTTCTACGCCTCGCGCCCGGTGAAGCTGGGCGCGCCGCTCTGCCCGAACGAGGGAGTGCTGCTCAAGTCCGAAGCCAACCCGAAGCACACGGCGCGCGGCATCTTTCGCGCCGATTCCGGGCTGGTCGAAGCCCTGCAGCACGGCGACAGCCACCCCTGGGGCCTGGGCGCGCGCAATCTCCAGCAGCAGTTCGCGCTGGAGCTGCTGATGCGCGAGGACATCCGCCTGGTCACCATGCTGGGCCAGGCCGGCACCGGCAAGACGCTGCTGGCGCTGGCCGTCGGCCTGCAGCTGGTGGCCGAGGAGAAGCGCTACCGGCGCATCATGGTCTCGCGGCCGATCATGCCGCTGGGCAAGGACATCGGCTACCTGCCGGGCACCAAGGACGAGAAGCTCACCAGCTGGATGCAGCCGGTCTCCGACAACCTGCAGTTCCTGGTCGACCCGAAGCTCGAGCACGCCGGCGACAAGGTGCAGTACCTGTACGACACGGGCGTCGTCGAGGCCGAGGCGGTGACCTACATCCGCGGTCGCAGCCTGCCGAAGGTGTTTTTCATCATCGACGAGGCCCAGAATCTGACGCCGCACGAGGTCAAGACGGTGGTCAGCCGGGCGGGCGAGGACTCGAAGGTGATCCTGACGGGGGATGCCTACCAGATCGACAACCCGTACCTGGACGCGTCGTCCAACGGGCTGACGTACGTGGTCGAACGCTTCAAGCAGCATCCGATCCACGGCCACATCACGCTGGCCAAGAGCGAGCGCAGCGAACTGGCCTCGCTGGCGGCCGAGCTCCTCTGACGCCGCCGGGGCAGCGCCGCCCGGTCGTCAGTCGGCGGTCGGGGTGGCCTCCGCCCGTTCCTGCAGGAACTGCCGCAGCTGCCCGAACAAGCAGGCGTTCGCGCGCTTGGTCGCGCGCGTCAGGTTGCGCGTGACCAGTTCCTGGTCCGGGCGCGCCGTCGGCGTGATGTACGAGCGGTCGGCCACCTCGCCCAGGCAGGCGCGCTGCCAGACCACCTCGCCGGCGCGGTCGCGCAGCGTCAAGCGCACCTCGGCCTCCGCGCGATGGTTCGTGGGCACCGGGATCGCCATCATCCCCACCGCAGCGGTCGCCACCGCCAGCTTGGCCCGATGCGAGGCATCGTCGCCGAAGGCGAAGCCCACCGCCCCGCCGATCAGTCCCGTCAGCAGGTACGACATCGCCGTCCGCTGCAGTTCGCAGGTGAACGACAGCAGGTCCGCCGAGAGCAGGTAGTCGGCCTGCGAGGGCAGCGGCACCAGTTCGACCAGCCCGGTCTGGTCCAGATCCTGCGCCAGGGCGTCGGCGTAGATGCGCGTGGCCGGCACCTCCCAGGCGGCGTCCTTGGGGAACGTGATGTGGAGGAAATGCCCCTGGCCCTGACGTTGCACGGAGGGCCGCAGGTCGGTGACGGTGTCGATGTACAGCGCGGGCGCCCGCGTGCCGAGCAGCGCCATGTCCACGCGCTCGTTCGGGTAGAGGAACGCCATCTTCTGCGAGGCGCAACCGGACAGCGCGAACGCCAGTGCCGGCAGGGCGAAGGGGGTCGCGGCGGGGATCGGAAGTCGTCT
The DNA here is from genome assembly GCA_016873405.1 of bacterium. The sequence goes on along the minus strand of VGXH01000125.1, from coordinate 437 downwards.
CATCGTCTCCTCCACGCGGAGCGGTTCGGGACCGGTGTCCCCCAAAGTTACGGAACCGTCACCGACAGGGCCAGTCCCGGCCGCAGTCCCAGCGCGGCGGCGGCGCTGCCGCCGGTCACCGCGATCTCCAGGGTGCCGCCGCTGCCCCAGTACCAGAAGGGACGACCCGCCGGCGCTTCGGCATAGCAGGCGAACGGGCCGGGCACCGCCGTCCCGGCGACAAGCAGCCGGGCGCCCGCCGCCAGGCGCGCGGCGTCGTCGCCGTCGGCGGCAAGGTCGCTGATGCCGTTGCCGAAGCGGTCGACCCAGACCAGGCGCGGTCCCGGGCCGCCCGCGGGCAGGCTGCCGAGGGCGGCGGGCTCGGCGGCCGGGCCCAGCAGCGCCGGCGGCTCGCCCAGCGCCAGGCGCGCGGCCGCCGGCGCGAAGAGATCGCGGGG
>VGXH01000124.1 GCA_016873405.1 bacterium | reverse complement strand
TTCCAGTGGCCCTTGGCCTCCTGCCAGCGGTGGCCGACGGTGCCCTGCGGCTGGCGCAGCTCGCCGCTCGGCTCGTCGACCACGAAGAACTTCCACTCGGCGTTCTCCTGCCCGCTCGTGGCCGCCAGTTGGCTCGCCCGCAGCAGGCTGCCCGGGGTGTGCACGCCGTCGGCGCCCGCCTCGAGCGTAACCAGGAAGGCGGCGTCCGAGTAGCGGCGCAGGTAGTCGCGGAACCCCGCGACCTCGCGCCCGGCGTGGAATTCCTTGAGGATCACGTGGCCCACCGCCATCCAGAACGCGCCGTCGCTGCCCTGGTGCAGCGGCACCCACTGGTCGGCGACCTTTGACGTCTGGCTGAAATCCGGTGAGAAGACCACGACCTTGGCGCCGGCGTGCCTCGCCTCGACCAGGAAGTGCGCGTCGGGCGTGCGCGTCATCAGCACGTTCGAGCCGACCGTGGCGATGAACTTCGAGTGGTACCAGTCCGCGCTCTCGGCCACGTCGGTCTGCTCGCCCCAGATCTCGGGCGAGGCCGGCGGCAGGTCGCAGTACCAGTCGTAGAACGACAGCGAGACGCCGCCCATCAGCTGGCAGAAACGGGCGCCGCCGGCGTAGCTGACCATCGACATGGCCGGGATCGGCGAGAAGCCCGCGATGCGGTCGGGGCCGTAGCGGCGGATGGTGTGCAGGTTTGCCGCGGCGATCAGTCGGTTGACCTCGTCCCAGGTGGCGCGGCGGAACCCACCCTTGCCGCGCGCCTGGTGGTAGCGCCGCCGCGACGCGGGATCGCTGACGATCTCCTCCCAGGCCGCCACCGGATCATCCGGGTGGTTGCGGCAGGCGCGGCGCCAGAGGTCCAGCCCCACGCCGCGGATGTAGGGGTACTTCACGCGCAGCGGGCTGTACAGGTACCAGGAGTACGAGATGCCCCGTTGGCAGCCGCGCGGCTCGTAGGGCGGAATCGATTGGTCGATGATCGGGTAGTCCAGCGCCTGGAGTTCCCAGACGACGATGCCGTTCTTGACGAAGATCTCCCAGCTGCACGAGCCGGTACAGTTGACGCCGTGCGTGCTGCGGACCCTCTTGTCGTGCGCCCACCGCTGGCGATAGAGGGTCTCCCACGAGCGCTCGTCAGGCGCGAAGATGTCCTGGATCCAACTCATCGCTTGTCTCTCCGTCCCTCGGGCAGGCGTTCGGGGCGCCGGGCGCGCAGGCGTCGGTAGTAGCTGGCCAGCAGGATGAAGCCCGCGAGCGCGCCGCCGACACCGGCGGTGGAAAGCGTGTGGTCCGCCGCGCCGGTCGGGGCCGCGCTGGGCGCGGTGGCGGTCGCGCCGCCGGGCGCGCCGGCCGGCGCGGCGCCCGGCGGCGTGGTCCCGCCCGTCAGGGTGGCCAGGTAGCGGGCCAGGTGCAGGGCTTCCTGCTTGCTGACGGGATGCCGGCGGTAGTGGGGCGCCATCACGCGGAAGGCGGATTGCTCGATGGCCGAGGCGAGCGGCATCTCCCCCATCTTCGCGGCGGCGCCCGACAGGTCGGGTCCCAGCGAACCGCCACGCCCGGCCGCCGAGTGGCAGGCGGCGCAGGCCAGCCCGCCGGCCGACAGCCTGGCCGACCCGGTGAACAAGCGTTCGCCGCGCGCGGCATCGGCCGGCGCCAGGCGCGCGGCGAATTGCGCTTCGATGCGCGCCGCTTCGGCCTTCGTGCGCTCGCGAACGGTCGGATCCTTGAGCAGCGCGACCAGGTCGGCGACATCGCCGTCGGACAACGGCCCGACGTTCTTCTCCATGCGGCGGATCGCAGCCTGCAGCTGCTCGGCCGGCCAGGCGGCCACATGCGTCAGCTCCGGGCCGTTGAGCTTGGCGCCCTCGAGGCTGTGGCAACCCCGGCAGGCGTTCACGAACCGCGCGGCGGGCAGGTCGCGCTGCGGCGCCGCGGCGGCGGTCCCGGCGGAGTCGGCCGGCGCGGCCACGGTCGAATCCGCGGCGGCGGGCGGAAGTCCGGTCGCCCCGGTCCAGCCGGGGGCAAGGAGGCCGGTGATCAGCAGGACCTCGGTGGCCATTCGCCGCAGCTTCATCCGGTTCTCACTTGCTGGGGTTCTCGGCGCGCCTGCACCCGTGTGCGCCCGTTCAATCTGACACATTCAAGACGTAAATGTCTAGATTGAATCAGACATTCTTATCCTGTATCTTGGCGTGGGTCCCGGGTCGGCGTAAAGTGGTCTAGGGCGGTCCGGTATCGGACCCAAAGAGGGCGTGGCGTGACGATGAAGACCCAATCCCCGGCAGCGCCCACCTGGGCGCCCCGACGACCGGCCGCGCGGCCGCCGGCCATCGCCTTCGTGGCCCCCTCGGGTACCGGCAGGACCACGCTGGTCGAGTCGTTGGTGCGGGAATTCACCCGCCGCGGCCGCCGCGTCGGCGCGCTCAAGCACGACGCCCACCGGTTCGAGATCGACACCCCGGGCAAGGACAGCGCCCGCTTCACCGCAGCCGGCGCGCAAGTGATGGTGCTGGCCTCGGCTGAGCGGGTGGCGGCCGTGCTGCGCCCCGAGGCGCCGCCGGCGGTCGACGACCTGCTCGACCGCTGGTTCGCCGGGGTCGAACTGGTGCTCGTGGAGGGCTACCGGAACTCCGCGCTGCCCCGCCTCGAGGTGTTCCGCGCCGGCACCGGCCGGCCCTTGACCTGCCGTGGCGACACCGTCGATCCGCTGCTGGTGGCCGTGGCCAGTGACATTCCGCTGGTTCTCGACGTGCCGGTGCTGGATCTTGGCGATGCCGCCGCGATCGCCGACTTCATCGAGGAGGTGCTGAAGCTGCCCCGTTCGTCCGGCTGAGCGCCGGCCGGACCCGTTTTCCCAGCCCGGTTGCCTAAACGCGCCCGCGGGCGCGCACGGCGAAGGGCCGATACGGCCGCGCGGGAAACGGCGCGGTTCGCTCCCGAATTTTGGAAGGAAAACGTCCCATGACCGCCCCAGCCTCGGCCGCGCTCACGCCGGCCATTGCGCCGCGCGCGCCGTGCGCGGAGCTGATCGACCCCCGTGGTCGCCGCCTCGACTACCTGCGCCTGGCGGTGACCGAGCGCTGCAACCTGAAGTGCAGCTACTGCCGGCCGGCCGGAGCCTCGCGGGCCGCCGCTCCCGGCGCCGCCCTGTCGGTGGCCGAGGCGGTGCGCCTGGGGACCGTCTTCTGCGACCTCGGCGTCCGCAAGATCCGCCTGACCGGGGGCGAGCCGCTCGTGCGCCGCGACCTGGTCGCGCTCGCCGCCGCGCTCGCGGGATTGCCGCAGCGTCCGGAGATCCTGCTGACGACCAACGGCACGCGCCTGGTCGAGCACCTGCCCGCCCTGGTCGCCGCCGGGATCAAACGGGTGAATCTCAGCCTCGACTCCCTGGAGCCGGACACCTGGCGCCGGATCACGGGCGATGGCGACTTTGCGGCCGCGCGCGCGGCGGTCGATGCCGTGCTGGAGCGCGGGCTCGGCCTGAAGATCAATGTTGTCGTGCTGGCCGGCACCAACGATCACGAATTGCCGGCCTTCGCGCGGCTGACCCGCGAGCTGCCGGTCGACGTGCGGTTCATCGAGGCCATGCCCTTCGACGAGAAGGGCGGAAGGCCGCAGGAGCGCCTGGACGGTGAGGCCATCCTGGCCCGCCTGCGGCGCGACTTCGCGCTGGAGGAACTGCCGCAGGGCGGCGTGGCGCGACGGTTCCGCGTGGCGGGGCACGTCGGCTGCGTCGGCATCATCGAAGGTCACACGCGCAGCTTCTGCGGCTCGTGCCGCCGGCTGCGCCTGGACGCGCGCGGGCGCCTGCGCACCTGCCTCTATGGGGCGTCGGCGACCGACCTGCTGGGCGCGCTGCGCGCGGGCGCCGGCGACGACGAGCTTGCGGCCGCCGTCCGGCGCGCCGTCGCCGCACGCGCGACGGACGGCCACGCGGCGCAGGGCGCCGGCCGGCCGCAGCAACTGGAGAGCATGGTCTCGATCGGCGGCTGACCGGGCGGCACCCGCCCGGCCCGCGGAAAGGAAGCGCACATGAACGGCTCGATCACGGCGATCTGCCTGAGCAGCGCCAAGGGCACGGTCAAGACGCCGGTGGCAGCCGCCGAACTGCAGGTCGGCTTCGGCATCGTCGGCGACGCGCACGCCGGCGACTGGCACCGCCAGGTGTCCGTGCTGGCCGGCGAGAGCATCGACCGCCTGCGCGCCAAGCTGCCGTCGCTGGCCGACGGCGCCTTCGCCGAGAACATCGTCGTGCGCGGGCTGGACCTGCGCACGGCGGCGATCGGCGATCGCCTGCACCTGGGCCGGGACGTGCTGCTGGAGGTCACGCAGATCGGCAAGGAGTGCCACCACGGCTGCGCGATCCGCGAGCAGACCGGCGACTGCGTCATGCCGCGCGAGGGCCTGTTCTGCCGCGTGCTGGCCGGCGGCAACCTGGCGCCCGGCGATGGCGCGCGGTTCGAGCCGGCGCCCGCGGGGCTGCGCTGAACATGGACGCGCCGGCGCGCGTCGCCGCCATCATCCTGGCCGGCGGGTTGTCGACGCGCTTCGGCGCCGACAAGACCCGCGCGATCTGGCGCGGTCGTCCGCTCGCCGAGCACGTCCTGGGCCGCCTGCCCGCCGAGCGCGAACAGACGATCGTCGTGCTGCGCCACGACCAGGACCCGGACGCCTGGCCGGGCGCGCAGGTGGTCCGTGACGATCCGTCGTTGCCCGAGGGGCCGCTGCGCGGGGTGATCGCGGGCCTCGGCGCCTGCGCGACGCCGCTGGCCTGGGTCGTGGCCTGCGACCAGCCGTTAATCGAGCCGTCGCTGCTGCGCGGGCTGCTGGCTGCGCGCGAAGCGGGCAAGCAGGCGGTCCTGCCCTGCTGGCGCGGCCACCTGCAACCGTTGCCGGCGCTCGTGGCCGTGGAGGCCGCCGCGGAGCTGTCGAGGCTGATCGCGCGCGGCGAAGGCTCGCTGCTGGGCGCGCTGCGCGGGCTCGCGCTGCGCACCGTGACCGAGGAACAGTGCCGCGCGCTCGGCCTCGACGAGGCCTGCTTCGCGAATATCAACCGGCGCGACGACCTCGACGCGCTGTCCACCTGATCCAGCCACAAGGACCAACCGTATGACGAAGAACCCCGCCGACAAGGCCCTGTCCGTCGCCGACGCCCGCGCGGTGGTCCTGGCCGCGGTCCGCGGCGTGGGTCGCGAGCGCGTGTCCCTGGCGCGCGCCGGCGGTCGCATCCTGGCCGCGACGATCCGCGCCCCGCACGATTCGCCGCGCTACGACCAGTCGGCGATGGACGGCTTCGCCGTGCGCCTGGCCGACACCGATCACGGACCGACCTGGCGCGTGACCGGCGAGATCCCCGCCGGCGCCGCGCGCGGGCCCGCGCTGGCGCCCGGCGCCGCCGTGCGCGTGTACACCGGCGGCCGCCTGCCGCGCGGGACCGATACGGTGGTCGTCGTCGAGCAGGCGCAGGAAGACAAGGACCGGGGGCGCTTCGCCGAACTGCCCGCGGGCGGGGCCAACATCCGGCGCGCAGGCGAGGAGTTCCGGCGCGGCGCCACGCTGCTGACCCCGGGCCAGGCGTTGACGCCGGCCGCCATCGGCCTGCTGGCCTCGCTCGGTCACGTCGAGGCCGTGGTGTCGCGACGGCCGCGCGTGGCGGTGCTCACGATGGGCGACGAGTTGCTGCCGCCAGGCGCGCCGTTGGCGCCGGGGCGCATCCACGACAGCAACGGCCCGGCCATCGGCGCCGCGCTGGTAGCCGCCGGCGCCGTGCCGTGCCGCGCGCGGCGCGTGCGCGACTCGCTGCCACACCTGTGCCGCGCCCTGGCCGCGGCCCTGGCGGACGCCGACCTGGTGCTCACCGTGGGCGGCGCCTCCGCCGGCGACCACGACCACGTCGCGGCGGCCTGCGCGCGGCTGGGCGTGCGCAACTGGTTCCGCCGCGTCGCGGTCCAGCCGGGCAAGCCGACGCACTTTGGCCTGGCGCCCGGCGGCGTGCCGGTGCTCGGGCTTCCGGGCAATCCCGTGTCGGCCCTGGTGATGTTCAGGCTGCTGGTGCAACCGGCG
>VGXH01000123.1 GCA_016873405.1 bacterium | reverse complement strand
GGGGCGTCGGCGACCGGTTCCTGGTCGGCGACGATGTCGTGCTCGAGGTCACGCAGATCGGCAAGGACTGCCACCAGGCCTGCGCCATCGGCGTGGCCACCGGCGACTGCATCATGCCGCGCGAGGGGATCTTTTGCCGCGTCGTCGCGGGCGGGGAGGTGCGCCCCGGCGATCGCGTGTCCCTGCGGCGGGTGACGGGCGGCACGCCATGATCCCGTTCGCCGAGGCCCGGGACCTCATGCTGGCCGCGCTGAAGCCGCTCGGGCGCGAGCAGGTCGCGCTGGAACGGGCGGCCGGCCGCTACCTGGCGGCCGACGTGCGCGCGCCGCACCCTTCGCCGCGCTTCGACCAGTCGGTGATGGACGGCTACGCGGTGCGCGCGGCGGACCTGGCGGACGCGGCCGCCGCGGGCGCCGCGGACCTGCATCTGGCGGGTGAGATCCCGGCCGGGACCACGCGCGTCCCCGCGCTGCGCGCCGGCTGCGCCGTCAAGGTCTTCACCGGCGGCCGCCTGCCGCGCGGCGCCGACGCCGTCGTGATGGTCGAGCACGCCACGCTCGCCGAAGGTCGCGTCAGGTGCCCCGGCGCCGTGGCCGCAGGCGCCCACATCCGCCGCGCGGGGGAGGAGTTCCGGCGCGGGGAGATCGTGCTCAGGGCCGGCCAGCGCGTCACCCCCGCCGTCGTCGGCCTGCTCGCCTCGTTCGGCCGTGCCCAGGTGGCGGTGGCCCGCCGTCCCCGCGTGGTGCTGATCACCATGGGCGACGAACTGGTGGCCCCCGGCGAACCGCTGCAGCCGGGGCGCATCCATGACGCGAACGGGCCGGCGCTCGCCGCGGCGCTCGCGGCGGCCGGCGCGGCGAGCGTGCGCCGTCGCCGCGTGAAGGACTCGCGCGCCGCACTGCGCCGCGAGTTGGCGGCGGCCATCGAAGGCGCCGACCTGGTGGTCACCGTCGGCGGCGCTTCGGTCGGCGACCATGACCACGTCGCGGGCGCGCGGGCCGACCTGGGCCTTCGCGAGCGGTTCCACCGCGTGGCGATGCAACCCGGCAAGCCGAACCATTTCGGCCTGGCCCCGGACGGGACGCCGGTCTTCGGCTTGCCCGGCAATCCCGTCTCGGCGCTGGTGGCGTTTCGGCTGTTCGTGGCGCCTGCGCTGCGGCGTCTGCAGGGCGCGCGCGACCTGCCGGCGGCGCTGCCGGTGCGCCTGGCGGCGAGCGTCCGCGCGACGGGTGATCGCGCGCTCTTCCTGCGCGGACGGCTGGAGCTACGCGATGACGGGCCGTGGGCCGTCCCGCTGGCCCGGCAGGAATCCTACATGCTGACCGGGCTGTCCGACGCCGACATCCTGATCGAGGTCCCAGCCGGCGGCGCGGGCCTGCCGGTCGGGGCCTCCGTGAGCGCGCATCTGCTGCTGCCCTGAACGAAATCCCGCTTTTGAACTTGCCAGCGGCGGACCGACCACCCACATTTCCACCCGAAATTTAGTTGAGACTAAATTCTTTAGTGATAACTAAATTTCAGTATCCAACCCTCTCGACGCCGGACCCGGCCGGCGGCAAAAGGAGCACCCATGCGATACAGGAGCAGGTTGACGGCGCTGGCGCTGGCAGCCGGCCTGGCTGTGGCGGCCCAGGCCCAGGAAACGGACGGCGACCGGCCGGCGGCCCCCACCCGCGGCATCTACGACAAGCCCTACCTCCGCGGGGCGGGCGGCGGCGTGTCCGTCGGCGGCTACATCGACATGGAACTGGAGATCCCCGAGAACGGGATCACCACCTTCGACCAGTACCGCTTCATCCCGTTCCTGACCGGCTACGTGAGCGACCGGGTCACGGTCTCGGCCGAGATCGAGTTCGAGCACGGCGGCGACGTGCCGGGCGACGGCGAGGTGAAGCTGGAGTACGCGGTCATGGACTACCGGCTCCGCGACGGGCTGGGCTTCCGCGGCGGCGTCGTGCTCAGCCCGCTCGGCCGCTTCAACGTGCTGCACGACAGCCCGCTGAACGACCTGACCGAGCGCCCCACCGTGGTGCGCCAGCTGGCGCCCTCGACGCTCAGCGAGTCGGGCATGGGCTTCTTCGGCAGCACCGCCGCCGGCGAGGCCGGCGAACTGGACTACGAGCTGTACGTCGTCAACGGCTTCGACGAGGGGATCATCGACGGCAGCGATCGCCTGCGCGTACGCGGCGGCCGCGGCAGCAAGAAGCAGGACAACAACGACAACAAGTCGATCGTCGGCCGCCTGGGCTTCAGCCCGCGCCTGGGCACCACGCTGGGACTGTCCGCGCACAGCGGCGCCTGGGACGACGCCGGCAAGCACAGCCTGACCATCTCGGCGCTGGACGCCAAGGTCACCTTCGGCGCGCTCGAGCTGCAGGGCGAGACCGTCATGGTCAGCGCGGACCTCGACCGCGCACTCCTGCCGAACACCGCCGACAGCCAGCGCGGCGCCTATATCCAGGGCAACTGGCACGTGCTGCACGACCGGCTCCTGGCCGGCTCGGTCGTGACGCTGGTGGCGCGCGGCGACTGGGTCGACTACGACAGCGACCGCGACGGCGACGCCGAGGAGGCCGTGACCATCGGCGTCAACTTCCGGCCCACGGAGGAGACGGTCTTCCGCATCGACCACAGCTGGCGCCAGACGACGCCGGTGGGCGGCCAGAAGGGCGAGGCCCAGGGCAAGCTCTTCCTCTCCTTCGCGTCCTACTTCTAGGCGGTGGGCATGTTCGTCTGCAAACGCCGGCGCCGGCTTGCGGCGATCGTGTGGGGAGCGCTGGTCCTGGCGACCGGCGCTCCCGCGGCGCGCGCCGCCGAGCCGGAGGTCAGCCCCGACGGCCCGGAGCACGGGAAGGTCTACTTCACGCCCGAGCAGGCGCTGGCCCGCGTCTTTGACGGCGCCGACCGGCAGTGGACGGAGACGTGGGAGCCGACGCCCGACGAACGCGCGGCGCTGGCGGGCCGGCTCGGCCTGCAGGTGCCCGAGCCCGCCTTCACCTTCCACCGCGCCTCGCGCGCCGGCCGCGAGCTGGGCTGGGCCCTGGTCCTGGAGGAGAAGGGCCGCTTCAAGCCGATCACCTTCCTGGTGCACGTCGGGCCGGACCGCCGCGTCGAGGCGGTGCTGGTGATGGTCTACCGCGAGTCGCGCGGCGACGCCGTGCGCCGCGCGCGCTTCCTCGGCCAGTTCACCGGCAAGGACGGCGATGATCCGCTGCGCCTGAACCGCGACGTCGTCGGCATCAGCGGCGCCACCCTGTCGAGCCGCGCCCTGGCCGCCGGCGTCCGCAAGGCGCTGGTCCTGACCGAGGCGCGCTACGAGGGCGCGCCATGAGCAGCCGACACAAGCGGCGGCTGCGCGGCGCGCACGAAAAACTGGGCCTGTTCCTGGCAGCCGGCGCGCTCCTGATGATCCTCACCGGCTTGGCGCTGCAGCATCCGGGCTGGCTGGGTCGCGGCGCCCTGCCGCCGCGCGTGGTGACGGCCGACCCGGCCGCTCCGGGGCGGCTGCTGCGGGCGTCGCCGGCCCTGCTCGAGGAGTCGCTCGACGGCGGCGCCACCTGGAACGAACTGCCCCTGTCCGCCGCGCCCGACGCGCCGGTGGCCGCGGCGTTCGCGCCGCCGCCCGCCCGCGGCGCCTGGCTGCTGGGCGCCACCGAGCTGCTGGCCAGCGCCGATGGCGGCGCGGTGTGGGAGCGGCTCGAGCTGCCGCCGGGCGTGGGGTCGGGCGACCCGCCGCTCGCGCTGACGGTGACGGCCGACGGCCGGCCGGTGGTGGTCGCCGCGCACTCCGCCTGGCTCGGCGGCCCGCTCGGCGAGGGCGGCGGGGCGCGCTGGACCTCGCTCTGGCGCGTCGAGCCCACCCGCGGCGACCGGTTGCGTCTGGCCGTCCGGCGCCTGCACACGGGGCACTGGGGTCCGCCGCTCACGCCCCGGCTCTACGACCTTGCCGCGCTGCTGTTCGTGGCGGTGCTGGCCACGGGCGTGGCGCGCGCCGCGCGCGCGCGGCGGCGCCACCGGCAGGGGCCCCACCGATGAGGACCCTGGTCCGACCGGCCGCCCTGCGGCTGTGGCGCGCATCCGCGCTGGCGCTGGCCGTGACGGCGGCCCGGCCGGCGGCGCCGGGGGTCGAGCGCGAGGAGGCCCGCTACGTCATGGGCACCGTCGCGACGGTGCGCGCCGCGGCGCCGGACTCGGCCATCGCGCTGGCGGCGCTCGACGCGGCGTGGCGCGCGTTCGCCCAGGTCGATGCGCGGATGAGCACGTGGCGCGACGACTCGGACCTCTCACGCGTCAACGCCGGGGCGTCGGCCGCGCCCGTGGCCGCGCCGCCCGACCTGGTGCAGGTCGTGGCGACGGCGCTGCAGGTGGCCGACCGCTCGGGCGGCGCCTTCGACCCGACGGTGCTGCCGCTCCTGCGCGCATGGGGCCTGCAGGGCGGCACGCCGCGGCGGCCGCCGGACCACGAACTGGCCGGCCTGCTCGCGGTGACCGACTGGCGCCACGTGCGGGTCGACACCGCCGGCGGCACGATCGGGTTCCGCCGCGAAGGCGTCGCGCTCGATCTCGGCGGCATCGCCAAGGGCCACGCGCTGGATGCCGCCCGCGCGGCGATGACCGCGGCCGGCGCGGTCGCCGGCACGCTCGATCTGGGCGGCAACCTGCTCGTGTTCGGCCGCGCGCGCGAGCAGGTCGGCATCGTCGATCCCGACGACCCGGCGCGGACGGCGGTCACGCTGACGGTGGGCGACGCCGCCGTGGCCACCTCCGGGCAGTACGAGCGCCAGGTCGAGATCGACGGCCGCCGTCACGGCCACATCCTGGACCCGCGGACCGGACTGCCGGTCGATCGGCGCGGCAGCGTGACCATCGTCGCTGCCGGCGGCATGCTGGCCGATGCGCTGGCTACGGCCGTGTTCGTGCTCGGCGTCGAGGCCGGCGAGGAGCTGGTCGCGAGGCATCCGGGGGTGGGCTGCGTCATGGTCGTGCCCGCGGAAGCCGGGGGGTGGTCGGTCCGGCGTTCGGGGGCGCTGGCGGAGCATCCCTGAGGCCGCGCCGCCCCAGCGCGCGGCGACCGCGAAAGAGGAAGCCGGCATCGCGAGACGCCGGCTTCGTTCGTCACCGGGGCGGAGAACCGCTTACCAGCCCTTCGCCTCGAACTTCACGGACGTGGTGAATTCGCGCCAGAGCCGCGCGCTCTCGTCCTCGACACCGTAGGGCATGTACCAGAGGTTCACGGTGATGTCCAGCGTGTCGCTCGGGTACCGGATCACCCACTCGCCGTCGACCTCGACCTCTTCCTCGGGGAAGAAGATCTCCCAGTCGGTCGTGATCGTGCGCAGCGGAGGCAGGCTCGTGTCGGCCAGCAGGCCGCTCTTCTCGTAGGGGCCGCGCCCCATCCGGTCGCCCCGTCCGAGCCTCTGCGGCACGGGCATGAACACGCGTTCGGCGGCGAAGACATCGTTGCCGTTCTTGTCGACCGCGGAAACCGACAGCACCAGTCGGTTCGGCGTGGGTCACCCGTCGGGGATGCCGTGCCCGGTCCGGTTGGTCAATTCGACCTTCACCGTCGCCTTGGGGCGCATCGTCGTGTTGTCGCGCCAGACGAAGGTGCGGGCGTCCACATGCATGTCCACGGCCAGGTCCGACATCTCCTTGACCCGGAAGCTCTGCATGTTGTGGCCCAGGCCGGACTTCTTCATGTGGCAGTCGATGCACGTCTCGGAGCCGCCCTCCGGCACGTAGGCGAACAGGTAGCTGCCGTAGCCGGTGGCGCACTGCGTCGGATTGTCCAGTTCGAAGTTCGGCCCCTGCCCGTGGCACTGGCCGCAGAAGATGGACTCCGACATGATGGGGCTGGGCGCCATAGCCTTGAACTTCGCGTCCGGGTGCTCGCCTTCCCCGCTGACGCCGTAGACCGTGTCCCGGCGCGGGTAGCCGTCGACCCACTTGTGCACGATGGCGTTGCGGTTGTGGCAGACCAGGCAGTTGATGTTCAGCGAGTTCAGCTTGGCGGCATGCTTCTCGGCGGCTTCCTCGTTGTCGTCGTTGATGGCGTCCCGCCAGGCGTCGATGGTCGTGACGATCTCCTGGGCCACCTTGTCGGTGGCGTGTT
>VGXH01000122.1 GCA_016873405.1 bacterium | reverse complement strand
GCGGCCAGGCCGTGGCCTAGGCGCGCCGCGCCGCAGGCGTCGATCGCCTGGCGGATCGAGTCGCGCGCCGCCTCCCCCATCGCCGTCACCTCGCCGGCGTGGAGGCTGACGCCCAGACCCGCCGCGCGCACCTCGGCGAACAGCGCCGCGAAATCCGCCGCCGGCCCGTTCGTCTCGTCGCCGCCCAGCCCGAAGCCGACCACGCCCTGCGGCCGCCCGGCGCGCGCGGCGCACTCCCAGGCGCGTCGGGCCGCATCGACGCCGAACTGGCGCACCGCGTCGGGCAGCCAGCGCAGCGCGACGCCGCGCGTGGCCTCGGCCTCGGCCGCGGCCTCCGCCAGCGCCGCCTGCACCGGCGCGGGGTCCAGCCCGCGCGCCAGCAGCACGCCGTAGGAGACCGAGACCTCGGCGTAGGCCACGCCGTCGGCCCGCAGCTGGTCGGCCAGGTCGAGCGCCAGTTCGTGGAAGTCGCGCGGCGTGCGCATGACCGCGGTCGCCTGCTTGTACAGCTCCAGGAAGCCGTGGAAGCCGGCGAAGCGGAACGCCTGCCCCGTCGCGTCCAGGCAGGCGCCCGGCACGTCGGGCCGGCCGTGGCGCGCGGCCAGCTGGCGCAGGCGCGCGGGCGTCACCGAGCCCTCCAGGTGGGTGTGCAGCTCGAGGCGCGCGAGCGCGGGAGCACGGCCGCCCGTCAGGGGTGCGCGGGCGGCCGTCCCCCGGCTCATCGCGCCAGCGTCAGGCGCAGGCTGCGCGCGCCTTCGCGCGACCGGGCCGTCAGCAGGTAGACGCCGTCGGCGACCTGGCGCCCCCCGGCGTCGCGGCCGTCCCACGCCAACGACGTCCAGGCTCCCGACCCGACGCCGTCATGCAGCCGCCGCACCAGGCGGCCGCGCAGGTCGTGAACGGCCACCTGCACCGGGTCGCCGGCGCGCGCGCGGAAGCTGAACTGCACGCTCGTCGGCGCCGGGTTCGGCACCGCGGGACCGAAGGCCAGTCCATAGTGCGGCGCCGACCCCGCCGGCCCGTCCAGCTCGCCCAGATCCAGCGACTGGCCGTCGGCGGTCACGACCATGATCTCGTAGGCCAGCGTGCCGCCGGCCGGCGGCGCCGCCGGGCCCGGGTCGGTGAACACGAAGTCCGCGCCCACGCGCACCAGCCTTCCCGGCGCCGCCGGCCCCGCGGCTGCCGGCGCCGACCACAGCAGGTCGCGCGACGGGCCCCGCCCCCGGCCGTCGACCACCAGGCGAGCCAGGTCGATGCGCAGGGGATCGCCGGCCGGCGTGGCCAGGGCGAACGCGATCTCGACCTGGCCGGCCTCTTCGGCGTCCAGCCAGCGGGCGCTCCAGGCCCGCAATTCGGCCGCCACCGGGGCGCCGCCGCTGTGCAGCAGGTAGACGTAGCCGCTGGTGGCATTGCTCGGAGAGCTGTTCCCGGTGGGAGCGCCCACGGCGATGTCCATCTGGCCGTCGCCGTCGACGTCGCCCAGGCCGGACACCGCCTGGCCGAAGCGGTCATCCGGTCCCGTGCCCGCCATCACCGGCGCGTTGGGCAGCGCGTCGAGGTCGGCGGCCGTCCCCGCGTCCGGCCGGCCTCCGCGGTAGACGTAGGCGCGACCGGCGTCGGCGCCGCCGTTTGTTGGAGCCCGGGCGCCGACCAGGAGATCCTCGGCGCTGGTGCCGGACCAGTCGCGCGCGCGCGCCAGCGACCAGCCGAGGTAGTCGCCCGCGCTCTCGCCGTCGGCCGAGCGGTCGCCGCTGGCCGACGGGCTGGTCGCGCCGAACACGATCTCGACGCGACCCGCGTCGGTCGCCTGCTGGTCGCAGTAAGGGGCGCCGATCGCCAGGTCGTCGAAACCGTCCGCGTTCCAGCGCCCGACGTTGCGCACGCTGAAGCCGTACTGCGCGGAGGCCTTGGCCGCCGAGCCGATCCCGGCCTCATGGTCGGCCGTGGCGTCCGGATTCACGTTGCCGAGCCGGCCCTCGAAGACGTAGACCGCGCCGGCGGCCATGCCGCCGTGCGTGTTGTTCAGCGGCGCGCCGACCGCCACGCAGTCCTCGTTGCCGGCCAGGAAATTGCCCGCGTCGCAGACCGACCAGCCGAAGTTGTCGCCGGCGATCTCGCCGCTCAGCTTGGTCGCATTCGCCAGGCTGGCGCTCGGCCCGCCGTTCGCGCCGTACACGATGTAGGCGGCCCCGGCGTCCAGCCCGGCGCCGTCGTTGCGCGGCGCCCCGACGATGAAGTCGTCGCGCCCGTCGCCGTCCATGTCGCCGGCGGCGGACACCGACCAGCCGAAGCGATCCCCGGCGTTCTCGCCGTCGATGATGACGGCGGCCCGGGCCGCGGCCGTTCCGGAGACGAGGTCCTCGCCGTGGAAGACGTAGACGCGCCCGGCGTCCAGACCGCCGTTGTCGGCCAGCGGCGCCCCGACGGCGAAGTCGTCCTTGCCGCCGTTGTTCACGTCGCCGAGGCGGGCGACCGCCCAGCCGAAGTTCTCGTTCGACGCCCCGGTCCAGGTCAGGTGCGGGGTCACGGTCATGCCCGTGCCCCCGTACCAGAAGAACAGCTCGCCGTCGTCGGTCTGGGCTCCCGGGGCGCCGACCAGGAACTCCCAGCGCCCGTCGCCGTTGACGTCCTCAAGTTCGCCGACGGCGGCGCCGAAGGAATCCCCGGCGACGCCGACGGCTTCCGACACCCAGCTCGCGGCCCCCGCCGATCCCGGCAGGCCCGCCGCCAGCAGGACAACCAGACACACCAGGTGCCGCTCGGCACGGCGATTGCGGAACAGCGGTCGGAACAAGACCGAACCTCCCGATTTCGCGGCGGTTTGCCCGGCCAGAACGCCCACGCCGCGCGGCGGAGGGCGTTTTGCGGGACGCGCGCGAGGTCGGCTCCATCATAGCACGGTCGCCGGGCCGGGCGACAGGGCAGATCGGCGGGCCGGGAACTCCCCGGCGGTGCAGAAAGTCCTTGCTCCGGGCCGGGTTGGGATTGCAGATTTGCAGGGTTGGACCCGGGCCGCAAACGGCCGGCAGCGCGGAGGATGGATCCTGAGAACGATTTTCAAGAACGCGCGCGCATCCCGCGGGTCCCGCCCCTCACGCCGGCGCCGGCGGCGGCTGCCGCCGGTGCTGGCCATGAGCATCGTCGGCGCCGCGGCAGCCTCGCTCTGGGCCCTCAGCGGGCAGGCGCCGCACGGCGACGTCGTCACGGCCGGCTACGACCTGACGCGCGCCGTCGAATCGACGCTCGACGTGCCCCCGCTCCTGCCCGAACTGACGCTGCCGGCGAGCGTCGGCCCGGTAGCCCGCCTGGCGGGTTCCCTGGTCCGCCACGGTGCGCCCGCAGGGTCCGGCGAAGCCGACGCCGGCGGCAGCGACGAGCCGGGTCTGCTGCGGATCGCGCGCGGACAGAATTTCTACGACGCTCTCGTGGCGCGCGGCGCTGATCACGACGACATCCTTGAACTGGTCAAGGCCTGCAAGCCGTTCCGCAACCTGCGCGCGGTCAAGGCCGGCGAGGTCTTCCGGGTGGCGATCGACGCCGGCGGCCGCCTGCAGACGCTGGGGTTCGACCTGGACGAGGAGAGCTACGTCACCTGGATCCGCGAGGGCGAGACCTACGTGCGCGAGGACGGCACCTACCCCGTGCAGCGGCGATACCGGGGCGTGCACGGCACCGTCGAGGGTTCCCTCATCGGCAGCCTCGAGCGCGTGGGGGCGCCCGCTGCGCTGGCGCCGAAGCTGGCGGACGTCCTCGGCTGGGACATCGACTTCCGCCGCGACCTGCGCGAGGGCGACACGTTCCGCATCCTCTACGAAGAGGTGTGGCGCGACGACCGGCTGGTGCGCACGGGAGCCATCCAGGCGGTGGAATTGACCAGCCGCGGCAAGCCGCGCCGGGCGTTCCTGTTCGACGACGATCAGGGCGACCCGGCCTATTTCGACGAGACGGGCGGCAGCCGCCAGAAATCGCTGCTGCGCGCGCCGCTGCAGTATTCGCGCATCAGCAGCGAGTTCTCCTACCGGCGCTTCCACCCCGTGCTGGGCAAGATGATGCCGCACCTGGGCATCGACTACGCGGCGCCGCTCGGCACGCCGGTCAAGGCAGCCGGCGACGGCGTGGTGCTGGCCGCCTCGGCCAAGGGCGGCAACGGCAAGTACGTGCACATCCGCCACGCCAACAAGAACCTCGAGACCTACTACCTGCACCTGTCGAAGTTCGGCAAGGGCGTCAAGTCCGGAGCGCGCGTGCGGCAGGGGCAGGTCATCGGCTACGTCGGCGCCACCGGCTACGCCACGGGGCCGCACCTGGACTACCGCATCAAGATGGACGGGAAGTTCGTCAACCCGCGCACGATCAAGGCCCCGGCGGCCGAATCCCTGGCCGGCGCGCGGCGGGACCGCTTCCGCGGGCACGCGGCGCAGTTGGCCGCGACGCTGGCCGTTCTGCCTCCGGCGGCAGCCACCCCGGTGCCGACCCTCTACGCCGGCACGCCGCCGGCCTGGCTCGGCGCCTCCCTGGCGGCGGCGGAACTGCCGCTGGCGGTGCGCGTGACGAACTGAGCGGCGGCGTCGAGCGACCGCGATCCCGGTGGGAGTCAACGCCGTGGGGCCATCAGCTCCGCGGCGTTGCGCATCGTGACCGGCAGGTCGTCGGGGATGCCCAGCAGCTGTCCGGTCGCCGGATCCCACACCGCCGCGCGTGCGGCCGCCGTCGGCTCCGAAAGCCAGCCGATCAGGCGCCGGTAGCGACCGGCCGCCTCGCCCGTGCCGAAGGTGAGGGTCAGCTCCAGCAGGTCATCCTCGCGCAGGGGAGCCGGGACCTGCTGCGGCGGCAGGACGTCGGTGATCCGCTGCCGTTCGAGGTTGACCACCAGGTCGCGGACCAGCCCGTGCCGGTCGGCCTCGGTGCCGGACCAGTTTCCGGCAGCCGGCAGTTCGGCCAGCCAGGCGCGGCGGCCATCGGCGGCGTCCGGTTGGCCGCGGCGGATCCCGCGCAGCAGCGGCCGCCCCTCCCGGGCCACCTCGACCTGTTCCGCCTCCAGGGCCGCCACCGGCAGGGCCCCCAGTTCCAGAAGCGCGCCGGCCGGTTGCAGCAGCATCTCCACCGCTTCGCGGTCGACGACCAGCACCTGGCCGTGACGCCGGGCGGGAACGCGGAGTCCGTCCAGCGGGGGACCGAACTCGACGGTCGCGCTCGCCTCGAGGCCGCCGGGAGCGCCCGCCAGGTGCGGCCGCAGCCCTGGCCCCGTCAGCGTGACGCGCCGCCAGGGCGGGTCCAGCTGCCAACGAGCCGCCAGTTCCGCCGCCTGTTCGGGCGGCGTCAGTTCGCGGACGGGGGTCCGGGTCGTCTCGTAGATCAGAAGGCGGACGGCGGCGGTCGACGCCCGCAGCCGCAGGCCATCGGCGTCCACCTGCCGGCGATCGTCGTAGAGCGCCTGGTAGCGCGCGGCCAACGGCTCCAGGGCGCCCGGCAACTGGGGTGACGACAGCCACCAGACGCCGTCGCGACGCGCGAGCACGAGGGCGGAACCCTGACCGCCGATGGTCACGCGCTCGACGGCTGCCGCCTCGAGGCCCGGCAGCAGGGACCGCGCGCGCACGGCGTCGGGCAACGCCGCCAGGCGGTCGCGCAGCGTCATCGGCACGGTGAAGCAGAAGCGGCGCCCGGCGCCGGTGGCGTACCTCGCGCCGGTCACCGGATTGACGACGCCCAGCGCGAAGTCGACCGTCGTTCCGTCGGCGCGGTGCACGACGACCTGCAGTCCCTCCGGTCCGTTGAACTCGTAGCGCCGGTCCCCGGGTACCGTGCCCGGCAGCAGCGGTCCGCCGACGGCGACGAGCAGCGTGTTTTTCAGGGCCGCCATCGCCCGTTGGTCCACGTCGTCCACCAGGGCCCCGCCCAGGACCCAGGCCCCGCCCGCCAGTCGGTCGAAGCGGTACGACTGCCCGCGCACGCCCACCAGCAACGCGTCGACCGGGGACGACGAAGGCGTCAGCAGCGGCCCGCCCAGCACGTCGGCGCCGCGACGGGGCGCCGCACGCGTGGACCACAGGAAGGCGCCGGCGGCCGCCGCGACCGCGAGCAGCGCCATCGTCGCCAGCCAGGGTCCGCGCAGGCGCCTGCTCACGCGGGCTGCCCCGGTTCGCGGGC
>VGXH01000121.1 GCA_016873405.1 bacterium | reverse complement strand
AAAATCGAGCCGCGCAAGGGCATGGGCCGCGACAAGCTCCTGGACGCGCTGTTCGGCGAGCTGGTCGAGCCCGGCCTGATCCAGCCGACGTTCGTGATGGACCACCCCAAGGAGCTGTCACCGCTGGCCAAGGCGCACCGGCAGGCGCCCGGCCTGGTCGAGCGCTTCGAGCTCTTCTGCGCCGGCTTCGAGGTGGCCAACAGCTTCTCCGAGCTCAACGACCCGTTCGAGCAGCGCCGGCGCTTCGAGGCGCAGAAGGCGCTGGCGGACGCCGGCGACGAGGAGGCGCAGCAACTGGACGAGGACTTCCTGCAGGCGATGGAGCAGGGCATGCCGCCGACCGGGGGCATGGGGATGGGCATCGACCGCCTGGTGATGCTGCTGGTGGACACGAACAACATCCGCGACGTGCTGCTCTTCCCGGCGATGCGTCCCGAGCGCCCGGGCGGCGAGGGCTAGTGCGTTTCGCCGCCTACATCGCCCGGCGCTACCTGCGCAGCCGCCGGCACAGCCGCTTCCTCAGCCGGGGCAGCGTGACCGCGATCGTGGGCATCGCGATCGGCGTCGCCGTGCTGAACGTCACCCTGGCGATCATGAACGGCTTCCACGCCGAGATGCAGCGGACCTTCGTCGAGAACATGCCGATGGTCTCGGTCATCACCAGCCGGCCGGAAGGGTTCGGCCCGCTGGGCGCCGTCATGGACAGCGTGGCGGCCGTGCCGGGCGTCGCGGCGGTCGCCCCCTACATCCGGCAGGAGGTGCTGGTCTCGTCGCCCCGCACCGCGGGCCCGCCGCGGCCGCAGGCCGCGGTGGTCTGGGGGGTGGAGCCGGATCTGGTGGACGCGGTGCAACCGCTCAGCCGCTACCTCTCGCCCTCGCCGGCGATCCTGGCCGCCCTGGCGACCGGCGACACGCCGCGGGTGATCCTCGGCTCGGAGCTGGCGACCAACGTCTACGCCGCGATCGGCGACACCGTCGTGCTCACCTCGGTGAACGAGGAACTGGACCTGGACGACATCCGACCCGTCAGCCGCCGCTTCGTGGTGGCCGGCTTCTTCGAGACCGGCATGTACGAGTTCGACAGCCGCTTCGTCTACGGAAGCCGCGCCGCGGTGGCCGAGTTCCTGGGTTACGCGCCGGAGGGCGCCTCGCTGCTGGGCGTGAAGGTCGACGACGTGATGCGCGCCGACCGTGTCGCGGACGCGCTGGGCGAGCGGCTCGGGCGGGACTTCTACGCCACCGACTGGATGGCCCTGAACAAGAACCTCTTCGAGTGGATCAAGCTCGAGAAGGTGATCATGGCCCTGCTGCTGGGGATGATCATCCTGATCGCCGGCTTCAACATCGTGGGCATCCTGACCATGATGGTGGGCGAGCGGCGGCGGGAGGTCGGCATCCTGCTGGCGATGGGCGCCAGGCGGCGCCAGGTGATGGGCGTCTTCCTGCTCAACGGATTGTGGCTCGGGGCCGTGGGCATCGCGTTCGGCTCCGCGTTCGGCCTGGCCGGCGTCTGGTTCCTGGAGGCAAGGGGCTTGCGACTGCCGGGCGACGTGTACTTCGTGGACACGGTTCCGGTGCTGCTGCAGTGGGGCGATTTCCTGCTGATCGCGGCGACCAGCCTGCTGATGGCGCTCGTGGCCGGTCTGTGGCCGAGCTGGGAGGCGTCGAACCTCGAGCCGATCGACATCATCCGCTACACCTGAGAACGGGGACGCCGCCGCATGGAGCGCCTGCTGGAAACGATCGGACTGCGCAAGGACTACCACCGGGCCGCCGGCATGGTGGAGGTGTTGCGCGGCGTCGATTTCCGGCTCGACGCCGGCCGTACCGCGGCGATCGTCGGCCGCAGCGGCAGCGGCAAGAGCACTCTCCTGAACATCCTCGGCGGACTGGACCTGCCGTCGGCGGGGCGCGTGCTGGTCGACGGCGCCCCGCTGGAGACCGCGCGGCGGCGCGATCGCGAACGGTGGCGCGCGCTGGGCGTCGGCTTCGTGTTCCAGTTCCACTTCCTCTTGCCGGACTTCACGGCGCTGGAGAACCTGCTGGTGCCGGTGCGGAGCCTCGGACCGGTCCGGGCCGAGGACCGGCGGCGCGCGCGGTCGCTGCTCGAGGCGATGGACCTGGGAGATCGGGCGAGTCACCTGCCGGGCGAGTTGTCCGGCGGCGAACAGCAGCGCGTGGCGGTGGCGCGCGCGTTCATGAACCGTCCTCGCGTGGTGCTGGCGGACGAGCCCTTCGGCAACCTCGACCACGAGATCGGCGAGCGCCTCGGCGACCTGCTCTTCGCCCTCCACCGGCAGGAGGGCGTGGCGCTCGTGCTGGTGACGCACGATCCGGGCCTGGCCGCGCGCGCGCACGACTGCTGGCGGCTCGAGCGCGGGATCCTCTCGGCCGCGGGACCACCGGGGGGGCGGCCATGAAGTGCCATCGCTGCGGTCAACGCGAGGCCAGCGTCCACTGGCTCGAGATCTCCGGCGAGACGCGGCACAGCGTCTGGCTCTGCGGCGACTGCGCCGCGGCCGGCGAGCGCGAGGCGCCGTCGGCGTCCGGCCCCGAGCCGCTGGTTTCGTTCCTCGGCCGCGGCCTGGCGAGCGGCCCCGCCGGCCGCGCCGCCTGCCCGGGCTGCGGGACCTCGCTGGAGGACCTCCGGCGCGACAACCGGCTGGGCTGCGCCGTGTGCTACGCGACGTTCCGCACGGCGCTGCTGCCGCTGCTGGGGCGATTCCACCGGCACGTCTCCCACGTCGGCAAGGTCCCCGGCGGCGGGCGGCCCGCCAACCGGCTGGCGGAGATCTCGCGCCTGCGGCTGGCGTTGGCCAAGGCGGTGGCGGCCGAGGAGTTCGAGCGCGCCGCCGGGCTGCGCGACCGGCTGCGCGAACTCGAGGACGGCGGCCCCGGCGCTGGAGGCGAGGCGTGAACGGGTGCCTCGGCGCGCTGGCCGCGCGCGACGCGGCCTGGCTGGCGGGCGACGGCCCGCACGGCGACATCGTGGTCGCCACCCGCGCGCGGCTGGCGCGGAACCTGGCCGGCCTGCCGTTTCCGCACCGGGCGAGCGCCGCGGCGCTGGCGACCGTGGCTGCCGACCTGGACCGCCATCTTCAGCGACTGCCGCAGTTCGCGCAGGGATGGCGGTTCGAACTCGGCGCCTGCTCGGGCCGCGAACGGCCTCTGCTGCGCGAGAAGCTGCTGACCGGGTCGGAACTGCTCGCGACGCCGCAGCACCGGTTGCTGCTGGCGAGCGCGGACCTGGGCGCCGCGGCGCTGGTCAACGGGGAGGACCATTTGCACCTGTGCGCCTGGCGGTCCGGCCTGGCGGCCGGCGAGGCGCTGGCGGCGGCGCTGGCGGCCGACGACGCGCTGGGCGACGCCTGCGCGCCGGCCTTCAGCGAGGAGCACGGCTACCTGACGGCCTCGCCGGGCAACGTGGGCACCGGGCTGCGCCTGACCGCCGTGCTCCACCTGCCGGGCCTGGTGATGGCGGACGAGATCGACAAGGTCCTCAACGCATTGCGTCAGTTGGAGTTCGGCGTCCGCGGCCTGACGGGGGAGGGGCGCACGGTCCGCGGCGCCCTGTTCCGCGTCGGCAACCTGACCACGCTCGGCCGGGACGAGAACGAGATCGCGGAGGACTTCGCCGGCCACGTCGGCAAGGTCATCGTTCATGAACGCGCGGCGCGCGACCTGCTGCTGGGGCGCGACCGCCGAGGCCTGGAGGACATCGCCTGGCGCGGGCTCGCCTCGCTGCGCAGCGCGCGGCTGATGACGGCCCAGGAGGCCTGGGATTGCCTTTCGCACGCGCGGCTGGGCGCCGGCTGCGGGCTGCTGCCGAACCCCGGCTGGGATGCCTTCAACCGCCTGCTCGTGCGGCACCAGCCGGCACACCTCGAGGTGACCGCGGGCCGTCAGCTCGACGGCCGGGAACGCTCGGCGGCCCGGGCGGATCTCCTGCGGGCACATTTTGCCGCGTCGTGAGGGAGCCGCGTTTCCCCTCCGCGCCGACCCGGGGGCGAATCACCGTAAAGTCGCGGCCCCGGACGGCGAAAACGGCTTGGCGGACCAAGGTGTTGGGCGGCCCGGAACTTGCCTGCCGCCCGGCGCGACCGGTCGCGGCGCGGTAGCGTCCCCCCGGCGGGTCCAGTATATTCTGCGAGTGCATCCGTCGGCGGGCGCCCAGCGCGCGGCGGCGGGATCCGGCAGCGGCGAACGGAGGCGCGCGGCATGAACGACCGATTCACCCAGCGAGTGCGCAAGGTCCTGTTTCTGGCCCGCGACGAGGCGGGTCGGCTCCAGCACGACTACATCGGGACCGAACACCTGCTGCTCGGCATCATCCGCGAGGGCGAGGGTGTGGCGGCCAACGTGCTGCGGCGCTTGAACCTGGAGTTCGACCGCATCCAGAAGGCGATCGAGGACTCGGTCACCGCCCCGATGGGACCGGTGAGCATCGGCGAGGTGCCGTTCACGCCGCGCGCGAAGAAGGTGCTCGAGCTCTCGATCGACGAGGCGCGCCTGCACAACCACAACTACGTGGGCACCGAGCATCTGCTGCTGGCCCTGATCCGCGAGGGCGAGGGCGTCGCCGCGCGCGTGCTGCGCGAACTGGGCGCGGACCACGAAACGGTCAAGCGCGAGGTCATGAAGGCGCTCGGCGGCGGCGAGACGCCCGGACCGGCGGCGCCCGGCGACGCGCGCAAGCGCAAGACGGCGCGCAAGAAGGAGAACTCGGTCCTCGAGCAGTTCGGGCGCAACATGACCGACATGGCGCGCGAGGGAAGACTCGACCCGACGATCGGCCGCGCGCGCGAGATCGACCGCTGCATCCAGATCCTCAGCCGCCGCAAGAAGAACAACCCGGTCCTCATCGGCGAGCCCGGCGTCGGCAAGACCGCGATCGTCGAGGGCTTCGCCACGCGCATCGTCGAGGGCAACGTGCCGGCGCTGCTGCGGGACAAGGAGATCGTCTCGCTCGACCTCGCGAGCGTGGTGGCCGGCACCAAGTATCGCGGGCAGTTCGAGGAGCGCCTGAAGCAGATCATGGCCGAGATCAAGGAGAATCCGGACGTGATCCTGTTCATCGACGAGTTGCACACGATCGTCGGCGCCGGCGGCGCCGAGGGCGCCATCGACGCCTCGAACATGCTCAAGCCGGCGCTCAGCCGCGGCGAGATCCAGTGCGTCGGCGCCACGACGATGGACGAGTACCGGAAGTTCATCGAGAAGGACGGGGCGCTGGAACGCCGCTTCCAGCCGGTGATGGTCAACCCGCCGACGGAGGCGGAGGCCGTCGAGATCCTCTTCGGCCTGCGCGACAAGTACGAGGCTCACCACCACGTGACGTTCGACGACGACGCGGTCCGCGCCGCCGTCTTCCTCTCGAACCGCTACATCTCGGGCCGTTTCCTGCCGGACAAGGCCATCGACATCCTCGACGAAGCCGGCAGCCGCGCGCGGCTGAGCCAGACGGTCGTGCCGCCGGATCTGCGCGAGGTCGAGCAGCGCATCGAGGGCGTGATCGCGGAGAAGGAGTCGTCCATCCAGGCCCAGGAATTCGAGCGCGCCGCTTTTGTCCGCGACGAGGAGAAGGCGCTCAAGAAGAAGTTGCAGGACCTCAAGCAGAATTGGACGGGAGAGGCCGCCGACACCACGGCGAGGGTCGACCAGCGGTTGATCTGCCGGGTGATCGCCGACATCACCGGCATCCCGGTCTCCGAGGTCGAGGAGGAGGAGACGAACAAGCTGCTCCGGATGGAGGAGGAGCTGGGCAAGTGGGTCATCGGCCAGGAGGAGGCCTTGGCCGCCGTCTCCAAGGCCATCCGCCGCAACCGCGCCGGGCTGCGCGACCCGCGGCGCCCGATCGGCTCGTTCATCTTCCTGGGCCCCAGCGGCGTCGGCAAGACCGAGGTGGCCCGACGCCTGACCGAGTTCCTGTTCGGGGACCAATCGGCGCTGATCCGCGTGGACATGTCCGAGTACATGGAGAAGCACTCGATCAGCCGCCTGGTCGGCGCGCCCCCGGGCTACGTGGGCTACGACGAGGGCGGCATGCTGACCGAGAAGGTGCGGCGCAAGCCCTACTCGGTGATCCTGCTCGACGAGATGGAGAAGGCCCACCCCGACGTCTACAACATCCTGCTGCAGGTGCTCGACGACGGGCAATTGACCGACAGCTTCGGCCGC
>VGXH01000120.1 GCA_016873405.1 bacterium | reverse complement strand
CGCGCCGTTCCCCTACGACAGCGCCCGCACGCTGAAGGGACTGCGCCTCGGCTGGGTGCAGGACGCGTTTGCCGAGTCGCGGGCCGACAGCCTGGTCGACGCGCAGGCCCTGGACGTGGTGCGCCGCCTCTGCGCCGAGCAGGGCGCCACGCTGGTGCCGGTCACGCTGCCGGTGGCCGAACTGGGCGTCGATCCCTACGCGCTGTCGATCATCCTCTCGGCCGAGGCCGCCGCCGCCTTCCAGGAGTTGACGCTCAGCGGCCGCGACGACCTCCTGGTCCGCCAGGTTCGCGACGCCTGGCCGAACGTCTTCCGCGCAGCCAACCTCATCCCGGCCGTGGAGTACGTGCAGGCCAATCGCCATCGCGCGCTGCTGATGGCCGGCATGGCAAGTCTGTTCCAGGAGATCGACGCCTACGTGACGCCATCGTTCGCGGGCCCCGGCCTGCTGGTGACCAACCTGACGGGCCACCCGCAGGTGGTGGTGCCCAGCGGCGTCGGCCACGACAATCCGCTCGCTTCGCTCAGTTTCGTCGGCCGGCTGGATGACGAGGCGACGCTGCTGGCGGTCGCGCGCGCGTACGAGCAGGCGACCGAGTGGCATCGGCGACATCCGGAGGGCTGGGACTGACGGGAGAGCGCGCGGGTGGAAGCGCGGATCAGGCGATAGTCTGCCGCCAGGCCTCGCCCAGGCGGTCCAGGGCGGCGGTCATCTCCGCGACCAGCTCCTGCGCGTACTCGCACTCGCGGCGGCGGGCGGCGGCGCCGATGGCCGCGGCCTGCCGCGCCAGCGGCGACGCCTGCACGTTGAGCGCGGCTCCCTCGAGCGTCTTGGCTTCAGCCGCGGCGCCGTCGCAGTCGTAGGCCCGCAGCGCCGCAGCCACCGCGGCCAGCCGCTGCGCGGCATCCTCGAGGAACAGCGTGAAGATCTCGGCCGCCAGGTCGCGGTCTCCGTCCAGCTGGTCGGCCAGCGCCCACAGGTCGAACGTGATGTCGCCGTCGGCGTCCGCCGCGTCAACGCTGGAGACGGCCGACAGCACATGCGTCAGCGCCTCGCGGATCCGCTCGCCGCTGATCGGCTTGGCGACGTACTCGTTCATGCCGGCGTCCAGGCACGCCTGGCGATCCTCGCGCGAGACATGGCCCGTCATGGCGATGACCGGCACGTCGCGGTTGCGCTCGCCGGCTTGCCCTTCCCGCAGGCGGCGCGTGGTCTCCAGTCCGTCCAGCCCGGGCATCTGCACGTCCATGAACACCGTGTCGAAACCCTCGTCGGCCAGGATCGCCAGCGCGGCCAGCCCGTCGTCCGCGGTCCGGGCCGTCACGCCCAGGCGCTGCAGCATGCCCACGGCCACGCGCTGGTTGATGCGGTTGTCCTCGACCACCAGCACGGAGCGGCCGGCCAGGTTGTTGCGCGCGGCAATGCCCGGCGCCGATGCGGGCGCCGCGCCGGTGACGACGGCGTCGGCAGGCGCCGGCTCCAGCGGCAGGGCGAACCAGAACGTCGAGCCCCAGCCTTCCTCGCTCTCGACGCCGATGCGGCCGCCCATGCGCTCGACCAGCATGCGGCTGATGGCCAGGCCCAGCCCGCTGCTGCCGCTGCCCGCGGCCACACCGGCGGCCGCCTGCCTGTAGGGCTGGAACAGCTCCGCCTGCTGAGCGGGCGCGATGCCGATGCCGGTGTCGGTGATCCGGAAATTGACCTGAGCGCGCCCGCCTTCCGGCTCGCTCGCGCGCACCGAGAGCGTGATGCCGCCCTCGCGCGTGTACTTCATCGCGTTTCCCAGCAGGTTCAGCAGAACCTGCCGCAGGCGGCCCTCGTCGCCCAGCACGGGATCCGGCAGCTCGCCCTCGATACGCAGCGAGAAAGACAGCCCCAGGTCCTCGCACTGGGAGGCGGAGATGTCGGCCAGTTCGCCCAGCAGGTCGCGCAGGTTGTAGGGCGCGCGCACGAGCTCGAGCTTGCCGGCCTCCAGCCGCGAATGATCCAGCAGGTCGTTGATCAGGCGCACCAGGGCCCGCGCGCTGGAGTGGATCAGGCGCGCGGTGTGGCGCGCCTCGTCGTTCAGCTTCATGTCGGTCAGCAGGTCGGCCAGGCCCATCACCGCATTGAGCGGTGTGCGCATCTCGTGCGCCAGCGTGGCGAAGAACTGCGTGCGCTGCTGGCCCGTGCGGCGCAGCGCCAACGCGCGCTGGTTAGCCTCAGTGATGGTGCGCGTCAGTTGCTGGTTGGCCGCAGTCAGTTCGCCGGTGCGCTCGGCGTAGCGCCGCTCCAGGTTGCGCAGCTGCTCGCGCAGGTGGGCAGCATCGGTCTGCGGCTCGCCTGTCGACGCTTCGTCGTCCGTGGCGCCGGCTGCGATGCGCGGCCTCATGATGACCACGATCAGGCCATCGCCGCGGAGGGCGTGCGCGGACACCGACACCGGCGCCGGCCGCCCGTCGGCGCGCCGGATGATCGCGGGCAGCCTTCGCACGGGCCGCCCCGCCCAGACGGCCTGGTGGGCCGCGACGCCAAAGGCGCGTTCGCTTGGAATCAGCAGGTCGGCATGCCCGCGCCCGAGCAGGTCCTCGCGCGCATACGCGCAGAACTCGCAGGCCGCGTCGTTCGCGTGGACGATCCTCCCGGTCGGTCCGTCGGTGACGAACACGGCGTCGGGGGCCGACGCGAAGACGTGCGCGAGCTGCGTCAGGGCATTTTGCGGTTCTTCGGAACCAGCCAAAACCCGCTCCTGCCTGCAATGGGGCGGCGCAACCTGTGCCCGGCGCGACCCCGGGGCCGCGCGGGGAACTCCTAAGTTCAGTATCGGTCGCCGGGAAACGGCCCTTGAGGGGTGATCGCGGCCACTCGCCGAAAAAAGATAAATTCCGTCTTGCCAAATAGGACACTTATGTCCGATATTTAACCAGCGAACAGGGATCCACACCCAGGGAGGCTCCGGACATGGCCGTGCGGAAGATCGTGCACATCGATGAGGACCTGTGCGACGGCTGCGGCGACTGCGTGCCGTCGTGCGCCGAGGGCGCCATCCAGATCATCGGCGGCAAGGCGCGCCTGCTGGCGGACAACCTCTGCGACGGCCTGGGCGCCTGCCTGGGCGAGTGCCCGCAGGGGGCGATCAAGATCGAGGAGCGCGACGCCGACGAGTTCAACGAGGACGCGGTGCACGAGCACCTCTCCCGCATGCCCGCCGCCGGCCCGGTGGACATCGCCGCGCTGATGGGCGGCCGCTCGCACACTCCCGCCCCGCAGCCGATGCCCACGGCGCCGAAGCCTGCCCACGGCGGCGGCGGCTGCCCGGGCTCGCGCACGATGCACTTCCCGCAGGCCGGCGCCGCGGCCCCTTCCGGCGCGCCGGCGGCCGGCCCCGCGAACGCCGCCTCGGAACTGCGCCAGTGGCCCGTCCAGCTGCACCTGGTCAATCCCGGCGCCCCCTACTTCCAGGGCGCCAACCTGCTGCTGGCGGCCGACTGCTGCGCGTTCGCCAGCGCCGAGTTCCACCCGCGCTTCCTGCGCGGCAAGGCGCTGGCCCTGGCCTGCCCCAAGCTGGACCACGGCCAGGACATCTACCGCCAGAAGCTGACGGCGATGATCGACCAGGCCGGCATCGACACCATCACGGTGCTGATCATGGAAGTGCCCTGCTGCGGCGGGCTGCTGACCCTGGCGCAGCAGGCGGTGGCCGCGGCCTCGCGCAAGGTGCCGGTCAAGCTGGCGGTCATCGGCGTGCAGGGGCAGGTCGTGCGGGAGCAGTGGGTCTAAGTCCGCTCACGGTTGCCAGATGCGCCGGCGCCGGTCGCCGGCGCATCTTTTTTTGCCCGCATCCCGTAGAATCGCCTTCGAGCGCGGCCTGCCGCGCCAAAGCGGTTCAAGGATCCCGCCGAACAAGACCGGCCCGGGCCGGGTAGCGGTCGCGTAACCGGACACGAACCTGCCCGATGGGCACACTGCGAGGGGAGCCGATGATGGCAAGGTTGGTCACGAACGCGGGCGTCCGCCCGTTCCACGCCAAGGTGGCCGCGCTGGCCATGCTGATGATGACGCTGGCTGCCGCCACCGCCTTCGCCGCCCCCACGATCACCGTCAAGGACGGCGTGACCCGCGTGGTCAACGGCGCGCAGCCGAGCAAGGGGCGCGAAACCGTGGCGCTGCAGGAAGTCTGGCGCGTCGGCGGCGATGAGAGCGAGGACATCTTCGGCCTGATCACCCAGGTTCGCGTGGGCAAGGACGGCCGCATCTACCTGCTGGACACGCGCCTGGCCGAGGTGCCGGTGTACGACAAGACCGGCAAGCGCGTCGCCACGCTCAGCCGCGAAGGCGACGGCCCGGGCGAATCGCGCCTGCCCGCCAACCTGATCTTCATGCCGGACGGCACGCTGGGCTTGGCGCAGATCTTCCCCGGCAAGATCATCAAGATCAACCTGGACGGGACCCCCGCCGGCTCGTTCACGCCAGGCGGCGCCGACCCGACCGCGGGCGGCTTCCTGCAGCTGTTCGACTGCGTCACCAACGGCACCGACCTGGTCGTGACCGCCGAGGCGATCGCGCAGGGCGGCACCACCGGCCAGGACCTCACCAACTACGTCGCGACCGTGGACGCCGCCGGCAAGGAGAAGGTGCGCTTCCTCGAGCGCAAGAACCACCTCGACTTCACAGCCTTCGAGTTCAACGAGGACAAGACCGACCGCGTGGACTTCCGCAAGGTCGCCGCGGGCAAGGACGGCCGCGTCTACGTCGCCGGCACCCGCAACCGCTACGCGATCGACGTCTACGGCAAGGACGGCAAGCTGCAGCGCGTGATCGAGCGCGCCTACGAACGCAAGAACCGCACGGACGAGGAATTCCAGCGCCTGCAGACCGCCGTCCAGGCGCGGCTGGCCCAGGTGCCGGGCGCCAAGGTCACGATGTCGCGCACCGAGTCGGACATCTCGGCCATCGAGATCGGCAACGACGGCAACCTGTGGGTCTCCACCAGCCGCTCCGGCGGCGAGCAGCCGGCCGGCATCATGTTCACCTGGGACGTGTTCACAAAAGATGGCGAGTTCCTCAAGCAGGTCTCGGCCAAGTGCCAGGGCGACGGCAAGAAGGACGCGCTGATCTGGACCCCCGACGGCAACGCCATCCTGGTGACCGGCTTCCTGGACGCCGCGATGTCCCTGCAGGGCGGCGGCGCGGCGGCTGAGGATGACGAGGCGGCGCCGATGGAAGTGGTGTATATGAAGAGGGCGGGGAGCTGACGAGCACGGAGTTCGGCCGCAGCGCCCCCATCATACTGGGTCACGTGGATTATACTTGATCACATTGGTCTTGATTTGGCCCGGCAGCTCGCGCTACAATGCTGCCGGGCCATTTCGCGCGGAGCGTCCCGGTGGGGACCCGGCGGCGCCGGCCGATCTTCCCTCACCTGAAACCGGAGGAGCCCGGCGTGCAGCGCTCGAGCCACCACCTCACCGTCCTGCTTCTGGCGAGCGTCCTGTCGACGCTGCTCGTGCTGCTGGCCGCTTGCGACGACGACGATCCGACCACGCCGCTGCCGCCGGATCCCGACCTGACGTGCGAGACCGTGGCCTGGGACTCGCTGCTGACGGTCGACGCCACCCACCTGTCGACCTACCGGCTGTTCACTACGCCCACCGACCCCACGTCGGGGGCGGCCGCCAGGGGTACGCCCTACGGCCTGAACACGGAGCTGTTCTCGGACTACGCCAGCAAGTACCGCTTCGTGTTCATTCCCTGCGATTCGGTCGCGAAGTACGACGAGAAGGAAGCCTTTGCCTTCCCGATCGGCACTGTCATCACCAAGACTTTCGCCCTGCCCGCTGACACGGGCGTGCGCGGCCCGGGTCACGAGACGATCATCGAAACGCGCCTGCTGATCAGGCGAACGGCCGGCTGGGTCGCGCTGCCCTATGTGTGGCTGCCCGACGGCAGCGATGCAGTGCTGGATCTCGATGGTGTCTCGCAGGCCGCATCGCTGGTCCATCGCGGGACGACGCGCAACTTCACGTACCGTGTGCCCAGCCAGACGCAGTGCGCCGCCTGCCATACGCGCGCCGGCGCGGTCGTGCCCATCGGGCCCAAGTCGGCGAACCTCAACGGTGAATTCGTGTACGCCGACGGCGCCAGGAACCAGCTCGTGCACTGGCGCGATGCGGGCCTGCTCACGGGGCTGCCTGGCGAACCGGCGACGCTGGAGTCCATGCCCGTCTTCGAC
>VGXH01000119.1 GCA_016873405.1 bacterium | reverse complement strand
TTTTCCACACCGGGCCGGACCGCGTTCCGGGTTGCCGCCCGCCGGCGCCCGCGTCCACGACCGGCCTCAGGCCGACTCGACGCGCAGCAGCAACCGGTTCGGCGCGCAGGCGATCAGGTCCCCGGCGCGGGTCGCCGTGCCCTGCAGCCGGCAGGTCGCGTGGCGGCAGCTGGCCCGGACCACGCGCACGCCGTCCTGGCCGAACTCGACCTGCGTCCGTCCGGCCGGACCGCCCAGCTCCAGAGAGCGCGGCGCGCCCGCCAGGGCGATCCGCTCCTGCAGCCCGCGCTCGTCCTCGACCACCAGGACGCGGCCGCGGCCCGTCGGCTCGTCGCGCGCCTCGAGCCGGGCCGTCAGGGCGACCGCGGCCGTGCGGCCCTGCAGCGCGGCGCGCAGGGCCAACAACCCGCGGCCGAACTCGCCGGCCGGGTCCAGGACGCGCCCGCCGTCCTGCACCAGTATGTCGGCGCCCGCCGCCGTGGCCAGGTCGGCGCCCAGGTCGGTGACCCGCAGCGACAGCACGCGCCCGTCGCCGCGCACGAAGTCGCCGGCGCGCCCGCGCAGGGCCGCCGCCACCTCGCCGCGCAGCCGCGGCGTGACGTCCAGCACCGGCGCCGGCAGCTGACCCGGTGTCGCCGCCAGGAAGGCGCGCACGGCCTCGCCCACCGCTTCGCCGTCGGCGGGCAGGAAGCCGTGCAGCACCAGCTGCGAGCGGTCACCCGCCTGGCCGCCGCCGAGGCCCAGCTTCAGTCCCAGGCCGAAGGCGGCGCCGCCGAGCAGCGCGGACTGCAGGAATGCACGCCGGTTCAACATCACCAGTCTCCTTGGTCAGAACTTCATGCCGGCGAAGCCCATGAAGGCCAGCGCCAGCGTTCCGGCGACGATCATCGTGATGCCGGCGCCGCGCATCGGGCGCGGCACGTCGGCCAGGTCGAGTTCCTCGCGGATGCCGGCCATCAGGACCAGCGCCAGCGTGAAGCCCGCGCCGGCGCCGACGCCGTAGATGACGCTCTCGAGGAACGTGAACTCCTTCATCACCGCGAAGATGGCCAAGCCCAGGATGCAGCAGTTCGTGGTGATCAGGGGCAGGTAGATGCCGAGGGCCCGGTAAAGGCCGGTCGAGACCTTCTTGATCACCATCTCCACGAACTGCACCAGCGAGGCGATCACCAGGATGAAGGACACCGTCTGCAGATACTCCACGTTCAACGGCTTCAGGACCATGGCCTGCAGCAGCCACGTCACCATGGCGGTCATCACCAGCACGAAGGTGGTGGCCAGGCCCATGGAAACGGCGCTGCTGAGACGGCCGGAGACGCCCACGAACGGGCAGATGCCGAGGAACTGCATCAGCACGAAGTTGTTGATCACCGCGGCGGAGAAGAAGATCGCGAAGAGTTCCATGCCTAGCTCCCCGCCTTCTGCAGCCAGGCGTCCCGCAGCGCGCGCCGCGCCGACTCCTGCCGCCGCTGGTTGACGGCGTTCGCGGTGCCCAGCATCAGGCCCAGCACCAGGAACGCGCCCGCCGGCAGGATCATCACGATCCACGGCTCGAAGCCCGGCAGGACGGTGCGACCCATCAGTTGCCCGGCGCCCAGCAGTTCGCGGACGGCGCCCAGCACGACCAGCGTCGCCGTGAAGCCGGCGCCCATGCCCAGGGCGTCGATGGCCGAGCGCCCGGGACCGTTCTTCGAGGCGAAGGCCTCGGCGCGCCCGAGGATGATGCAGTTGACCACGATCAGCGGGATGAAGGCGCCCAGCGAGGCGCTGAGCGCCGGGAACCAGGCCTTCATCGAGAGGTCGACCAGCGTCACGAACGTGGCGATGACCACGATGTAGGTGGCGATGCGCACCTGCTTCGGCACCGCGCCGCGGATCAGGGAGATCAGCACGCTCGAGCAGATCAGCACGAAGGTCGCCGCCACCCCCATGCCGAGGCTGTTGTTCACCGACGTGGAGACCGCCAGCGTCGGGCAGAGGCCGAGCAGCTGCCGAAGGATGGGATTCTCGTCCCAGAGGCCCTTGACCAGGTCCCGGACGGCCGAAGCGTCCTTGCTCATATCCCACCCCCGGCTGGGTTCGCGGCCAGATATCCGCGCAGCGACGCCACCGTCTCGTTGACGATCGTGGCCACGGCCTGCGAGCTGATGGTCGCCGCGGTGATCGCCTCGACCTCGTTGGGTCCCGAGCGCCGGCCCTTGATGACCTTCAGCGGCGGCTGCAGGTGCCCGCCGCCCTCCAGGCCGGCGAACTGCTTCGGGAATTCCGAACCCGGCCGGATCTTCGTGCCCAAACCGGGCGTCTCGCTGTCCTTGATCACGTGCAGGCCGCGCACCTCGCCGGCGTCGGGCGAGACGCCGAGCACCAGCTTGATGACGTCGGTGAAGCCGATGCCCTGGCCCATCACGGCCAGGCCCAGTTCACGCCCCTCGGCGTCGTAGATCCGGTAGGTCTCGGGCAGCGTGGCCGGATCGGCGCCCGCGGCGAGGCGCGCGTCGCGGTCGGCGATCAGCGGCTCGGCCTTCGCGCCGCCGACGAAGACCTGGAGCACGGCCGCTTCCTTGGCCAGCCGTTCCTGCTCGGCGATGCGCGGCGCCGTGGCCTGGTTCACCAGCGACAGGGCGCCGCCGGAAAAGAGGCCGACGATGAACAGCGTCACGACCATGTGCAGCGTCGTCTTCATGCCTTGGCTCCGTAGACGCGCGGGCGTGTGCCCCGGTTGATGAGCGGCACGGCGGCGTTCATGAGCAGGATGGAGTACATCACGCCCTCGGGCAGGCCGCCGAAGAGGCGGATGAGAATCGTCAGCAGCGCGATACCCAGGCCGAAGATCCACTGGCCCCGCCAGGTCGAGGGCGAGGTGACGTAGTCGGTGGCCATGAACACGGCGCCGAAGAGGTAGCCGCCGGCCAGCAGGTGGAAGAGCGGCGACGGGGCGTGCGCGACGCCGAGGAGGTGGAACAGGCCGCCGAAGAGGAACCCGCCGGCGAGCATCGAGGCGATGATGTGCCAGTTCGCCACGCGCGTCCCAAGCAGGATCGCCGCGCCGATGAGGATCGCCAGCGCGCTCGTCTCGCCGATGCAGCCGCCGATGTTGCCGAAGAACAGCTTGCTGATGGCGGTCGTGACCTGCGCGGCGGGCACTTCGGGCGGCGAGAACTTCAGCCAGCCCAGCGGCGTCGCCGCGCTGACGGCGTCCACCGCGCCCAGGGCCTTCGACCAGTCGGTCATCATCGCGGGGAAGCACGCCTGCAGGAAGGCGCGGCCCACCAGCGCCGGGTTGAAGATGTTGTTGCCCAGCCCGCCGAACACGGCCTTGCCCAGCCCGATCGCGACGACCCCGCCCAGCAGCGCGGCCAGGGGCGGGAAGCCGGGCGGCAGGATCAGGCCCAGCAGCAGGCCGGTCAGGCAGGCGCTGCCGTCCCTGACGGTCGCCGGCCGGCGAGTCAGGCGCGCGATGGCCCACTCGGAGCCGACGGCGCCGGCGATCGCGCCGCCGATCGGCAGCAGCACGCCCGGACCGAAGAAAAGCAGCCCGCTGGCCAAACACGGCAGCAGCGACAGGTTGACGATCCACATGAGCCGCGCCGTGCCCACGCCCGAATGGCTGTGCGGCGACGTGGTCAGCGTGAGGTCGCCGCCCCCGAGCGCCTCGAGCGGACGCGGGCTGGTGTCGTTCGCCATGGGCGCTCAGCCTTCCTTCCGCGGCAGCGCGCGGACCCTCTTCTTGCCGAGGCGCAGGTACTGCACGAGCGGCTTGTGCGCGGGGCAGATGAAGGCGCAGGTGCCGCACTCCATGCAGACCTCGACGCCCAGATCGCGGGCGTCCTCGTAGCGCTTCAGTTCGCTGAGCTTGGCCAGGCGGCCGGGCAGCAGGCTGACGGGACAGGCATCGCTGCACTTGCCGCAGTTGAGGCAGGGCGTCTCCGGCGGCGCCTTCAGCTCGGCCTCGGTCAGCACGATGATGCCGCTGGTCGCCTTGACCACCGGCGCGTCGAGGCTGTAGGCGGCGAAGCCCATCATCGGCCCGCCGACGATCACGCGCCGCGCCTCGGGCTTGACGCCGCCGCAGTGGCGGAGCACGTCCCCGATCGGAGTGCCGATGGTCACGTAGAGGTTCTTCGGCTCGACCACGCCGAGCCCGCTGACCGTCAGCGCGGCCGTGGTCGGCACCCGGCCCTCGAGCACCGCGTCCCGCACCGCCAGGGCGGTGCCCACGTTCTGGATCACGCAGCCCACTTCCATAGGCAGCGCGCCCGGCGGCACCTTGCGGCCGGTGGCCGCGTCGATCAGCATCTTCTCGGCGCCCTGCGGGTACTTCGTGCGCAGGGCGAAGACCTCGATCGGCGCGCTCCTGGCCGCGACGACCTCGCGCACCGTCTCGATCGCCCGCGGCTTGTTGTTCTCGATGCCGATCCCCAGCTTCACGCCGTCACCCAGCGGGCGCCCCAGCAGCACGATGCCCTCGACCAGGGCCTCCGTGCGCTCGAGCATCAGGCGGTAGTCGCGCGTCAGATACGGCTCGCACTCGGCGCCGTTGATGATCAGCCAGTCGATGGTCTTGCCGGGCGGCGGGCTGAGCTTGACCGCGGTGGGGAAGGCCGCGCCGCCCTGACCGACGATGCCGGCCGCGCGCACGCGCTCGATGATCGTCGGTCCGTCGGCGGTCGCCGGCAGCGGCGGCAGCAGCAGCGGCGATCCGTCGCGGGGGGCGTCGCCCTCGGCGGGGGCCGGCGGCTCGCCGGTTTCGATGACGATGAGGTCTGCCGTGATGCCGCCGGCGACGTGTCCCTTGACCAGGCGCTTGACCGTGCCGCCGACCGGGCAGTGCACCGGCGCCGAGATGGGACCGGCCGCGGCGGCCACGACCTGGCCGCAGCGCACGTAGTCGCCCTTCTTGACCTGCGGCTCGGCCGGCTTGCCCAGATGCTGCCCCAGCGGCAGGAAGATCTCCGCCGGCACGGGCATCACTTCGAGCGCCTTGTGCTCGGACAGTTCCTTGTGCTCGTGGGGATGTACGCCGCCCCGGAAGCTCCGCAGGGACATGCCGGACCGTCCTGTTGAATCGTCGCCGCGCCATCTGAATCCGGTGCGCAAATCTACGCGCCTGCGGCGGGCGAGTCAAAGCCGCGACGCACGCAACGCACTTGTCTTCAAAGGGATTTGAATATCATTCACGACACGTTCGGTCGGCGAAGACCGGTCCATCCGCGCCCCGGAACTCAGATCGCATCAGAGCTTGATCCGGCCTGGAACCCAGCGTCGCCGCGCACGGACGCGATGCCGGTGGCACGGGTCAGGCGATGTTCGTGTAGACCGCCTGCACATCGTCGTCGTCCTCGATGCGGTCGAGCAGCTTCTCGATCTCCGCCATCTCGGCCTCGCCGAATTCCTGCGGGTTCTGCGCGATGCGCTGGAGGCTGGACTTGGCCACCTCGATCTCCTGCGCCTCCAGCGCGTGGGCCAGGCTGCCGAAGTCGGTGTAGTCGCCGTAGACGTAGACGGTGCCGTCGTTCTCGACCAGCTCCTGCAGCCCGGCGTCGATCAGCGCCAGTTCCAGTTCTTCGAGAACCACGCCTTCGGGCTTGGCGAACTCGAACACGGCCTTGCGATCGAACATGAACTCCAGCGAGCCGCTGGGCAGCAGCGCGCCGCCGACCTTGTTGAAGTAGCTGCGGATGTTGGCCACCGTGCGCTGGGTGTTGTCGGTGGCGCACTCGACCAGGATGAGCACGCCGTGCGGCCCCTTGCCCTCGTAGTTGATCGCGGTGATGTCGGCGGCGTCCTTGCCCGCCGCGCGCTTGATCGCCGCCTCGATGTTGTCCTTGGGCATGTTCTCGCTCTTGGCGTTCAGGATCGCGGCGCGCAGCGGCGCGTTCATCTCCGGATCCGTCCCGCCCTGCTTGGCGGCCACGGTGATGGCCTTCGCCAGCTTGGGGAACACCTTGGACATCTTGTCCCAACGCCGCTCCTTGGCGGCGCGGCGGTATTCGAAGGCACGTCCCATGGTCCCAGTCCTTGCGCTCGGTGGTCGTCGTTGCGGGCTGACGCGGCGGCATCGATAATGCACAACCGGGTCGCGGCGGTCAATCCGGCCGCCGCGGAATCGAGGGCGATCCCGGTCCTCGGTCTTCCCTCGGCGAGGTTCGCCTTCATGCCCGACCGGCCCGTTCCCATGCGCGCCGCCCGCCCAGGTCTGGCAGGGCTGCGGG
>VGXH01000118.1 GCA_016873405.1 bacterium | reverse complement strand
GGGGAGCCCTGCTACGTCGCCGTGCCCGGCAGCGGCGAACTGGTGCCGGGCGTGGTCGGCCCCGGGCCGGCGATCATGGCCGTGGACAACCTGCCCTGCGAGGTCCCGCGCGAATCCTCCCTCCACTTCAGCCGCGTGCTCAGCGGGATGATCCCGCCGCTGGCCAGGGCCGACTTCGATGCCGACTTCGAGGGACTGCTGCTGCCGCCGCACCTCAAGCGGGCGGTCATCGCCCACCGGGGGGCGCTGGCTCCCGGTTACCGCTACCTGCAGGAGCATCTCGATCGCGACCGGCGCTGAACCGGCCGGCGACGGCTGTCGCGCGGGGAAGGGGCACGATGATGGCGAAGATCCTGGTCCTGGGCGCGGGCATGGTGGCCGGTCCCCTCGTGCGCCACCTGCTGGACGCCGGCGCCAGGCTGACGGTCACCAGCCTGGACCTCGCCGAGGCCGAGCGCCTGGTCGGCGGGCACCGCGACGGCGCGGCGCTGCGCTTCGACATGGCCGACGACGACGGCCTGGGCGCGCTGGTGGCGGCCCACGACCTGACGGTCAGCCTGGTGCCGTACGTGTTCCACCCGACGGTGGCCGGGCACTGCCTGCGCCACGGGCGGCACCTGGTCACCGCTTCGTACGTCGCGCCGGCGATGCAGTCGCTGGACGCCGCCGCGCGCGCGCAGGGCCTGACCTTCCTGAACGAACTGGGCCTGGACCCGGGCATCGACCACATGTCGGCGATGCGCGTGATCGACGCCATCGCGGCGCAGGGCGGGCACCTGCGCTCGTTCCGCTCGTACTGCGGAGGGCTGCCGGCGCCCGACGCCAACGACAACCCGCTGGGCTACAAGTTCTCGTGGGCGCCGCGAGGCGTGCTGCTGGCCTGCCGCAACTCGGCGCGCTACCGTCGCGAGGGCCGCGAAGTGGCGGTGCCGTCAGAGCGCCTGTTCCGCGACATGCACCTGCTGCACGTGCCGGGGGCGGGCGACTTCGAGGCCTACCCGAACCGCGATTCGCTGGTCTACCTGGAGGCGTACCGCCTGCCGGCGGACATCGAGACGCTGTTCCGAGGGACGCTGCGCAACCTCGGCTGGTGCGACACGCTGCATGCCTTCGGGCGGCTGGGCCTCCTGGACGACCGGCCGCGCGAGGGCGGCTCCACGCGCCGCGCCTACGTGCGCTCCCTGCTGGGGGCGACGGCGGGCGAGACGGCGCGGGCGGCGGCCACGAGAAGGCTCGGCACGGCGGCGGGCTGCCTGCCGGCGGCGAACCTGGAGTGGCTGGGCCTGGACGATGAGGCGCCGCTGCCGGCGGGGTCGCGCGCGCCCCTGGACGTGCTGGGCGACGCCATGCTGGCCAAGCTCTCCTACCGCGCCGGCGAGCGCGACATGGTCGTCATGTTCCACGAGTTCCTGCACGACACGCCCGGCGGCGCCCGGCGCCGGACCACGTCGCGCCTGATCGCCTGTGGCGAGCCGGGGGGCGAAACGGCCATGGCCCGCACGGTCTCGCTGCCGGCGGCCGTGGCGGCGAAGCTGGTGCTGGAAGGGCGCCTGAGCGAGCGGGGCGTGCTGCGCCCCGTGACGCCCGCCATCTACGGGCCGGTGATGGCCGAACTGGCCGCGCTGGGGATCGACTGCCTGGAAGAGACCGAAGACTGCTGAGGGGTAACGGGTGAACCGGCGCGTCGCGGCCCGGTCGCGATGCCGCACCAACGAGGGGAACAGGACATGGCCAAGAAGACGACGACCAAGCCGCAGCCCGCGCTGACGAAAGCCCGCATCTTCCGGGAACTGGGGCTGGCCGCCAAGCTCAAGGGCGCCAACTGCGGCGGCGAGTGGTTCGCCTCGAGCGGCGACTGGCTGGAGTCGCGCAACCCGACCAGCGGCGAGCTGCTGGCGCGCATCGAGCAGGCCGATAACGCCGATTACGCGAAGGTCATGGCGGCCTCGAAGGCCGCCTTCCTGGCCTGGCGCATGCTGCCGACGCCCCGGCGCGGCGAGATCGTCCGGCAGCTGGGCGAGGCGCTGCGCGAGAAGAAGCAGGTGCTGGGCGCGCTGGTCAGCCTGGAGATGGGCAAGATCCTGACCGAGGGCCTGGGCGAAGTGCAGGAGATGATCGACATCTGCGACTACGCCGTGGGCCTGTCGCGCACGCTCAGCGGCCCCACGCTGCAGAGCGAGCGGCCGAAGCATCGCATGATGGAGCAGTGGCATCCGCTGGGCGTGATCGGGGTCATCAGCGCCTTCAACTTCCCGGTGGCGGTCTGGTCCTGGAACGCGGCGCTGGCCTGGGTGTGCGGCGACAGCGTGCTCTGGAAGCCGTCCAGCAAGACGCCGCTGTGCGCGATCGCCTGCCAGAACATCGCCAACGAGGTCTTCAACCGGAACGGCCTGCCCGCGGGCCTGACCAGCGTCGTGATCGGCAAGGGCTCGACCGTCGGCGAGGTCATGATCAAGGACCACGACCTGCCGCTGATCAGCTTCACCGGCTCGACGAAGATGGGTCGCCGCATCGGCGGGATCATCGGCGAGCGGCTGGGCCGCAGCATCCTCGAGCTGGGCGGGAACAACGCGATCATCGTCTCGGACAAGGCGGACCTGACCTGCGCGCTGGCGAG
The DNA here is from genome assembly GCA_016873405.1 of bacterium. The sequence goes on along the minus strand of VGXH01000118.1, from coordinate 3,614 downwards.
CGCGTTCTTCGGCGCCGTGGGCACCGCCGGTCAGCGCTGCACCAGCACGCGCCGGCTGATCATCCACGAGAAGGTGTACGACGCGTTCCTGCAGAAGCTGATCGCCAACTACAAGCGCGTGCGCATCGGCGACCCGCTGGATCCGCAGACGCTGATGGGTCCGCTGATCGACGAGGGCGCCGTCGCCGACTTCGAGAAGGCTCTGGAGGCGGTGAAGAAGCAGGGCGGCAAGATCCTCTACGGCGGCAAGGCGCTGGCGCCGTTCGGGGCGCGGACCTTCGTGCTGCCGACCATCGTCGAGCTGCGCAACGAGGCGGAGATCGTCCAGACCGAGACCTTCGCGCCCATCCTCTACGTGATGAAGTACCGGAAGCTGGACGAAGCCATCGCGATGCACAACGGCGTGCCCCAGGGGCTCAGCAGCGCGATCTACACCGACAGCCTGCACGAGGGCGAGCGCTTCCTGAGCGCCGAGGGCAGCGACTGCGGCATCGCGAACATCAACATCGGCACCAGCGGGGCCGAGATCGGCGGCGCCTTCGGCGGCGAGAAGGAGACCGGCGGCGGGCGCGAGAGCGGCTCGGACTGCTGGAAGACCTACATGCGCCGGCAGACGAACACGATCAACTGGGGCGGCGAGATCCACCTGGCCCAGGGCGTGGAGTTCCACCCGTAGGCGCAGTTCCGGACGCGCGGCGGCCCGGTCCCGTGACCGGGCCGCCGTTCTCCCTCTCCCCCCGCGATATCCACCGTCATTTGACGAGGGTCAATTTGCGCAGGACCTTCACCTGACCGGCCGCCAGCCTGGCCATGTAGACGCCGCTTGCCGCCGGGCGTCCCGCCTGGTCGCGGCCGTCCCAGACCACGTCGTGCCGGCCCGCGGCCCGCGGTTCGTCCAGCAGCGCGCGCACGAGCGAACCGTCCAGGTCGTAGACCGCCAGCGCGACGGGGCCGCTCGCGGCCAGGTCGAAGCTGATGGTCGTCTGCGGGTTGAACGGGTTCGGCCGGACGCCGACCAGCGCCGTGAGCGCGGGAATGCCGTCCTCGGGGGTGGCCGTCACGCCGGGATAGACGCGGAAGCTGTACTTGCCTTCGCGCGGCAGATCATCCGCGGCGCACTTCCAGACCGCCAGGCAGTAGTAGCCGGGCGCCGGGATCGTCACGCCGAACGACTCGTCGCCACCGGGGCCGTGCTGCCAGCCGATGCCGTCGCCCAGCACGCCGGATTTGCCGATGAACATCCCGTCGGCCGGATACAGGCTGAACCCCCAGTCGACCTGGTTGTCCACGGCCAGCAGGCTGAACGCGCACGGACCCGCCGGCAGGAACAGCTCGTACAGGTCGAGGATCTCCGACGGGGGCATCGTGTAGGGCCCGTGGAGTCCGGCCGGCTCCGAAACGAAGACCTCGCGCACGGCCTGGGCCGTGTACGCCTGGCCGCCCTTGACCGCCAGCGCGCCGACGTCGTAGGGGCGGCGCGCGGCGTGGTTGAGGTTGACGAGCACGAAGTCCGACTGCCCCTCGCCCCAGCCCGAGTACGCCAGGCTCGAACCGAAGCCGGCCTGCGCGCCGTCCAGCGGCTGGTGGAGCCGAACGTCGACGTTGCTCGTGTCCCCGGGCATCACCGCCAGGGCGGCCCAGTAGGCCGTGGTCTGCGGGAGGCGCAGCCCGTCGCAGTTGTACCAGCGCGCGGCCGACTCGGGCAGCCACTTCCAGCCGCCGCTGCGCGCGGGCGGCGCCACGCGCGCCTGGACGGAGCCCGCCGACAGCGCGAGCGGCGACCAGCAGTACTGCTCGGCGTACCAGTTGTCGTCTTCCTGCAGTTCGAGGATGCGGTTGTCGCGATCAAGCACGTAGGCCAGCGTGTGCCGGCCGCCGCGCACGATCTGCGCCGCCGTCCAGTTGAAGCGGGAGTTGGCGTAGGCGGGGAACGTCGGATAGAGCAGCGCGACTCCCGGCACCTCGTCCAGGTAGGTGTAGACGCGCAGGCTTTCGGCCGCGGCCGGGCTGTTGTTCCACAGCGCCAGGTTGTAGTAGGTGCGCGCCTGGTTGCCGTGGAGCGTGTCCGGCAGCGCCACCGACGTGGCGGTGCCGTCGGCCGCCGGACGCGGCGTGAACGGCGAATGCCAGCCGGTCGCCCAGAACGGGTCGAAGTCGGGCGGGGTCCGGCGGACCCTGATGGTCACGTCGACATCGGTCGTGCCGTCACGCGGGTCGCGGAACAGCAGCACCGAATGGTAGCCGGGGTCCGCGACGGTGTGCTGCAGGATGGCGCTGCCGTCGGCGCCGGTCGCGACGGCGGCGTCGTAGTCCATCAGCCCGCCGAGGACGAAATCGTAGGGGCGCCACTGCACATTCACGTTCGCCGTCGGCGGGTCGGTCGTGATCACGACGCTGACCGGACCGACGTTCGCGGACAGGACGCTGACCTCCAGCAACTGCAGCCAATGGTCGGGACCCAGCGTGAACGTCGCCGGGAGGTCGTAGTCGACCCAGTCGTTCTCGACGTGCACGGCGCGGTACTGCGCGCTCCCGTCCAGGCCCCCGTTGACGACGCCGACGTCGAACCGCGCCGTGGCCGTCGAGTTGCGGTTCACGATGACCGCATCCAGGCAACCGGAAGGCCGCGTCGAGAGGTCGAGATAGCTGGTGAAGCCGTTCTGGGCGCCGGTGGAGACATGGTGGAGGCGAGCGTCGACATGCAGGATCTCCGACTCGGACCAGACCACGACGGCGTTCCACCAGCCGCTGTTGTCGAAGCGCAGGCCGTCGCAGTTGTAGTAGAGCGGCGAGCCGTCCGTCACGTGCTGCCAGCCGCGCGTCACGTGCCTGGGCAAGGTTCGGGTCACGACCACGGATTCCGCCAGTTCCAGGGGCGTCCAGACGAACTGATGCCCCCAGTCGTTGTCGGTCTCGTCCGTCTCGCCGGCCACATCCGCGGCGTCGAGCCAGTAGTGCAGCGTGTGGCGGCCGCCCTTGACGGTCATGGGGCCGCGGTTGGTGAGCGTGAGGTTGGCGCCGGCCGCCACGGTGCCCAGCGAGTTCGAGGCGCCCGCCACGTCGTCGACGTAGACGCGGCCCTGGACCGCGGCCTCGGTGGCGGACTCGCCGGCGTTGCGCCCGATCACGTTCCAGTAGGTGAGGGACGTGTTGCCGGGCAGCGTGGCGGAGACCGTGGCGGCCGCCGCGGTGGCCGTCGCGTCGCCGCGCGGCACGAGCGGGTAGTCCCAGCCGGCCAGCGTGCGGAACTCGAGGTCGGCGTCCGTCGGCTCGCGCACGGTGAACGGGCCGTAGGCGCGGTAGGTGTCGCTCCAGTTCCCGGCGCGGTCGATGGCCCGCACGTTGAAGTAGTAGGTGCCGGGCGACAGCGGATCGGTCTCGTAGTCCCGGGCGCCGTCCACGTAGGGGCCGCCCACGGGCAGGCCCGGGGCGCCGCTCGTGATCTCCACGGCGTAGCGATCCACGCCGGCGGCATCGTCCGTGGCGGCCGTCCACTGGAAGCGCGCGACGGCGGCCGGCGACGGGATGCCGGTGCTGTGCGTCGTGGACCAGACGCTGCCGGGGGCTCCCGGGTCGGCGGTGTCGATCTCGAAAGCGCAGTTCCGGCAGGTTCT
>VGXH01000117.1 GCA_016873405.1 bacterium | reverse complement strand
AAAATAGTCGAAGCGCTCGAACATCACCAGGCGGTCGAGGATCTCGCGCTTGCTGTCGTAGTTGAAGATCTCGGAATTGAGGATGTTGTCCTTGGCGCGGGCCAGTTCCTCGTTCGTGACCGGCTCGGTGACCATGCGCTGGATCTCGTCCAGGATGGCCGCCGCCGCCTTCTGGCTCGATTCCGACTTCGTCATGGTGAACGCGGCGAACATCCCGGGGTAGCGCCAGCCGGTGCCGGGCATGCTGCCCACCGAGTAGGCCAGGCCCTGGCGGCTGCGGACCTCGTTGAACAGCCGCGTGGAGAAACCGCCGCCGAGGATCTTGTTGGCCACCTGCACGCCGGCGTAGTGCGGCTCGCTGGCGCGGATGCCGCGGGCGCCCATGATGATGGTCGTCTGCGTCAGGTCGTCCTTGTCGACGACGTTGACCGTGCGCGGGAAGTCCGGGATCTCGGGGTCGGCCGGCAGCGGCGCCGCCGCCTTGGGCCAGCCCGCGAAGGCGGCCTCGATCTTGGCGACCATGTCCTTGGCTTCGAAGTCGCCCACGACGACCAGGTACATCCGGTCCGGGGCGAAGTAGCGGGCGTGGAAGTCGACGAGGTCCTGCCGCTTGACGCGGGCGATCGTCTCGTACTCCGTCACGCGCGCCAGCGGGTGGTCGGCGCCGAAGATGACCTTCGCCGCCTCGCGGCGGGCGATGGTCATCGGTTCGTCGTTGCGGCGGCTGATCTCGGCCTTGTGCTCCTCGCGGGCCAGCTTGAGCTTGTCCTCGGGGAAGGCGGGGTTGCGCAGGATGTCCGCCAGCAGCTCCAGGCCCAGGCCGGCGTCCTCGGTCAGCGCCGAGAGGTACGCCGTGCCCTCGGTCTGGCCGATGCCGGTCTCGACCACCATGCCGCGGGCCTCGACCATCTCGTCGATGGCGTCGCCGGGGTGCCGGGCGGTGCCGCCGGTCCGCATGACCGAGCCGGTCATTTCGGCCAGTCCGACCAGTTCGGCCGGCTCGTAGATCGAGCCGACATCGATCGTGGCGCTCAGTTCGACCAGCGGCAGTTCGTGATCCTCCGCCAGGTACACCACCATCCCGTTGTCCAGCGCCACGCGGTCGTAGGACGGCATGGTGAACCGGTTGAGCGCCGGCACGGGGATCTTGTCCCAGGGCTTCCTGGGCGCGGCCTGGGCCGGCCCCGCGCCGGTCGTCAGCGCCGCGATCTGGAACGTCAGGAGCAGGAGCGACGCGTTCAGGAACGTCCGCCGCGCAGCAGGATATCGCTTCATGTCCACAGGTCCTTTCCGGCCCCCGCCCTGGCGGCGGGGGGCGCGTTCCCGAACTAGGAGTCCTTCTCGGTCTCGATGACGGCGACGGTGCGGTTGCTCGGCTTGAACACGCCCGCCGCGACGCGCTTGACGTCCTCGAGCGTGACGGCCTCGATGCGCTCGGCCATGCCGCCGTTGCCCTGCAGGCCGCGGACGAACTCGGCGCGCGCGCGCTGCTTGACCGCCGCCAGCTCCGCCTCCGTGATGCCCTCGGACACCACGCGCGCGATCTCGGCGTCGATCGCCGCTTCCATGTCGGCGGCCGTCTTGTCCTTGACCGGGATGCCGAACACCAGCAGGCCCGTCTCGTACTTCTGACCGGGGAAGCCCGGGAAGGCCATGGCCTGGACCGCGATGTTGTCCTGCTTGACGAGCTTGGCGTAGAGGCGGCTGGTGCGGCCCTGGCCGAGCACGCCGGCGATGACCTCGTACACCGGCCAGTCCGGGTGGCGGAGGTTCTGGATCTGGTAGCCGGCCGCGTAGATCGGCTGCGATTCGTCCTTCATGATGAAGCGCTTCTCGCCGAGCTGCGCCGGCTCGATGGTCTCGACCGGCTCGGGACGGCCGGCCGGGATGGCCGAGAAGTACTTCTGCGCGTACTTGCGGACGTCGGCCAGCTTCACGTCGCCGACGATCGCCACCACGAGGTTCGAGCCCACGTAGTTGGCCTCGAAGAAATCCCGGCAGTCGGCGCGGCTCACGTTCTCGATGTCGGACATGTAGCCGATCGTCGAGTGGTGGTAGCCGTTGGCCATGAACATCAGGTTCTGGAACTGCTCGATGAGACGGCCGATCGGGTTGTTGTCGGTGCGCATGCGGCGCTCCTCCGTCACCGGACCGTCCTTCTCGGTGTAGAACTCGCGCAGCACGGGCCGCGACATGCGCGCGCCCTCGAGGTAGGCCCACAGCTCGAGGCGATTGCTCGGGAAGTTGTAGAGGTACACGGTCATGTCCGTGCTCGTCGAGGCGTTGAGTCCCTGGCCCCCGTTGTTCTCGACGATCTGGCCGAACTCGTTGGTCACCACGAACGCGCGCGCGGCGTCCTTCGCCGCGGTGAAGGCGGCCTCGAGCTCCGCCAGGCGCTCGGGATCGGCGTCCGTGCCCCTGAGGCGCTCGGCCTTCAGGGCGGCGAACGCGGCGTCCTCGGCGGCCATCGCCTTGAGCTCCGCCTTGTAGTCGCTCGTGCCGATCTCGGGCGTCCCCTTGAACGCCATGTGCTCGAGGATATGCGCCAGGCCCGTCGTGCCGCGCACCTCGTTGGCGCTGCCGACATTGACGAAGGTCCGGAACGAGAAGACGGGGACGTCGTGGTCCTCGAGCACGAGGAACTTCACGCCGTTGTCGAGCGTGAACTCGTGCACCTTGGACTCGAGGTCGAGGTAGGTCTGGGCGCCCGCGGTGGCGGCCAGAAGCAGGAGCAGGCCGACGAGCGGCAGGCCGGTTCGGCGGAAACGGTCGGGCATGGAAGCCTCCGGAGGTTGACCCGCGGCCGGACGGAGGCCGGCGGACGGGGCGTCCGGCACGCGCCGAGGCGGCGCGCCGGCACGACGGGGATGCCTACGATCCCGGGAGCGAGGGTTCGAAGCGGCCGGGAAAAGCCGGCGCAACGTACCATCGGCCCCGGGGCGTGTCAATCCGACCGCACTACGCGGCGGGACGCGCCGGGTTGCGCCGCGTCCGGCGGCGACGCCGGCGCCGAGAGGCAGCGGCTGTCCGCGTCGCAGAACCGCCAGCGCGCCTCGGCGCCGCGCCGCACGCCGATGCGCGGCGAAGCCACGATCCGCGGCGGCGACCCGGCGTCCGCCAGCAGGCGCAGGCGCCCGGCCGCGTCCACGGGGCGACGCAGGCGCGCGGCCACCGGCAAGCCGTTCCAGGACAGATCGATACCGAGGGAACGGCACAGGCGGCCCGGGCCGCCCCCCAGCAGCCGGTCCGGCGCGGCCGGGTCCAGCCCCCGCCGCGCGGCCATCGCCGCGCGTCCGCGCAGCGGCTCGAGCGCGCGGACGAGCACGGCGCCGGCGCTGCCGTCCGGACAGGTCACGAAATTGAGACAATGATGCATGCCGTAGACGAAGTAGACGTAGGCGACGCCCGGCGGGCCATACATGATCGCGCTGCGCGGGGTTCGGCCGGGGGCCGCGTGCGAGGCCGGGTCGTCGGCGCCGCCGTAGGCCTCCACCTCCACGATGCGCCCGGCGAGGGTGCCGCCGGCGGCGTCACCGACCTCCAGCACCGCGCCCAGCAGCGCGCGCGCGACGGTCACGGGGTCGGCGGCGAAGAATGCGCGGTCGTACGTCACCGAACGGCTCCGCTGACGCAAGGTCCCATCCGGCGAACCGTCCTACCTGGCGATCTCCTTGCGGCGCAGAAGCCACATGCCGAGGACCGTCGCGGCCAGCGTCACGGCCACGAGCACGGCCACCGACTGCGCCTTGGGCACGGGGTCGCGGTGAAAAGCCGTCGTCAGCAGAGCGCTCAGCAGCCCCGGGAGGTCCGCCGGCGCCGACTCGGGCCGCGCGACCAGGTTCTGCAGGTGGAAGCGCAGGCTCAGCTCCTGCACCCGCGCCGGGATGTTGCTGACCAGGTTCTCCCAGCCGAACCAGAAGACGATGGCCGGCACGACCGGCTTGCGGAAGTGCGTCCCGAGTGCGGCGAACAGCGCCGCATAAGCGAACGCGCCCAGCCCGATGATCGCGAACGACTGCAGGTAGAGCTTCAGGAACTCCCAGGTCAGGACCTGCGGACCGGCGCTGAGCATGATCAGGAAGCACAGCACCAGCGAGAGGCTGAGCACGAGCGCGGAGACGATCTGCGCCGCCAGCAGCCGTCCCAGGTAGATGGCGCGCCGCCGCACCGGACGCGTCCAGGTGAAGACGATGGTGCCGTCCTCGACCTGCTCGCCGATGGCCGGCACGCCCACCGACATCGCGACGATCGGGATCAGGAACGGCATGAACACCTCGTGCGTCAGCGCCGAGAGCACCATGTGCGGCGTGATGCCCGAGCCCGGGAACCAGATGCGGATGGCCGCGACCACCAGCACCGGCACCAGGTTCATCAGCACCAGGGCCACCAGGCGCCGGCGCCGCGCCATTTCCCGCAGGGAGAACCAGGCCAGCCAGGCGGCCGCCTTCAGGCTGCCTTCGGGACGCGCGTCGTCGACGCTGGGCGAAACGGCGTCAGCCGCTGCCTTCATCGGGCTCACCTCTCGGTCAGATACTGGAAGACGGCTTCGAGGCTGTCGTCCAGGGTGACGATCTCGTCGACGACCAGCCCGTTGCCGAGCAGCCAGCCCGGCAGCGCGCGGTAGAAAGCCACGGCATGGTCGGTGCTGACCACGACGCGGTTCTCCTGGTCGACCTGCACGCCGACGACGTGCTCGCGTCCGATCAGGAAGCCGGCCAGCGCGCGCGGCGACGACGAGACCAGCGCCACCGTCGTCGGGTGTTCGGGGATCTTGTCGCGGATCTCGGCCACCGAGCCCTCGGCCAGCACGCGCCCGCGATCGATCAGGATGATCTCGCTGGTCATCGATTCGACTTCGGGCAGGATGTGGCTGGAGACGAGGATCGTGCGGCCCTGCTGCCCCAGCTCGCGGACCAGGTCGATCGACTGCTTGCGCGACACCGGGTCCATGCCGTTGAGGGGTTCGTCCAGGAAGATGACGTCCGGATCGTGGGCCATCGCCTGCGCCAGCTTGACCTTCTGCCGCATGCCCTTCGAGTAGCCGCCGAGGCGACGGCCGGCGGCGTCCGTCAACTCGAAGCGCTCGAGCCAGAACTCGACGCGCCGGTTGGTCTCCGCCTTGTCGAAGCCCATCAGCCGCAGCATCAGGGTCAGGAATTCGCGGCCGGTCATCCAGTCCGGCAGCGCGTCGCTCTCCGGACAGAAGCCCACCCGCCGGTACCAGCCGACGTCCTGGCGCAGCCGGCGGCCGAAGACGCGCACCGCGCCGTGGCTGGGCTCGATGAGCCCGGCCAGCATCTTGAAGAGCGTGCTCTTGCCGGCGCCGTTGGCGCCGAGCAGACCGACCACGCCGGTGCCGACGGCCAGCGTGCAGTTGTTGACGGCGATGACCTCGCCGAACCACTTGCCGACGCGGTCGGCGGTGATCCGGGCCTGGCTGCTGTCGACGCCCGCGCCCCTCACGACACCACCTCCACCGGACGGATGCGGCGACGCAGGACCCACAGGGCCAGCGCGGTCCAGGCCAGGATCGTCACCAGGCTCACCCACGGCGACACCCCGTCGAGCCGGCGCGGCGCCGCGAACAGCAGCGAGCCCGCGTTGTGGTACTGGCCCAGGAAGTTCACGACCTGCAGTTCGCTCTTGTGCAGCAGGCCCGCGGCGATCCCGCCGATGGCGTCGGTGCCGGTCACGAGCAGGGTCCACCAGACCATGACGAAGATGCTGCGCGTGCCCAGCGACGAGAACGCCAACAGCACCAGGCTGGTGCTGGTCCCGGCCAGCAGGCAGTAGACCAGGGCGCGCAGCGGCGTGCCCAGCAGCATCTGGGCACCGGTCGCCTCGGGCGAGATCAGGTAGGCGAACAGGCACAGCGCGCAGACCGGCAGCAGCGTCACCAGGCAATAGAAGAAGACCGATGTCAGGGCCTTGCCGCCGATGTAGTCGAGCAGGCCGAGCGGACGCGAGAAATAGAGGGACAGGCCGTTCTCGCGCCGATCGGTGGCGATCAGGCCCGCGCCCGTGATCGCCAGCAGGACGAAGACGAAGAACCGCTGGCCCTCCAGGAAGCGCAGGAAGCCCTCGGGCTCGATGCTGGTCCAGCCGCCGCCCATCAGGTCCAGGATGTTCCCGGCCTTCAGCTTGGCGTAGATGAAGCCGCCCTTGACGATCGCCGGCACCCAGGCGGCCAGGATGAGCAGGAACAGCCAGCGGCGCCGAAGCGGCTCCAGGACCCCGCGCC
>VGXH01000116.1 GCA_016873405.1 bacterium | reverse complement strand
AAAAACAATTTGTCCGACTGGTACGGCCGCCTGTCCACCTCCTGGTCGGCCATCGCCGGCTACCTGGACCCGACCGCCAGCGGCGCCGTGACGGTGGACACCTACGCGCCCTGGGCGAGCGGCCTGTCGGTGGGCGGCGGCGCGTTCGCGGCCGAGGGCAACCCGGGCGGGCCGTTCACGCCGACCGGGACCTCGTACACGCTCAAGAACAACAGCGCCTACCCCGTCAACTACACGGCCGCCGCCGATGTCGCCTGGGTCACCGTGGGCAACGGCAGCGGCAGCCTCGCGGCCGGCGCCCAGGCGACCGTTACCGTGACCCTCAACGCGGCCGCCAACTCGCTCGGCAACGGCTTGTTCGCCGGCTCGCTGACGATCACCAACACGACCGACGGCCAGGGCGGCGGCGTGAGGGCCCTGAGCCTGAAGATCGGCGTGCCGGTGCCGACGATCGCTTTCCCGCTGGACACGAATCCGGGCTGGACGATGGGGACCGGCTGGGCCTTCGGCGTGCCCCTGGGCGGCGGCGGCGCCTATGGCGGGAATGATCCGACCAGCGGCTACACGGGCGCCAACGTGCTGGGCTACAACCTGGCCGGCGACTATCCGCACAACATGGCCGAGTCGCACCTGACCACGACGCCGATCAACTGCTCGGCCATGCAGGGCACCGTGCTCAAATTCCGGCGCTGGCTCAACGTCGAGCAGCCCGCCTACGACCATGCCTACGTGCGGGTCAGCGTCAACGGCGGCGCCTCCTGGACGCAGGTCTGGACGAACACCGCCGAGATCACCGACTCGGCCTGGACCCTGGTCAGCTATGACATCAGCGCTCTGGTCGATGGCCGCCCGAACGTGCTGATCCGCTGGACCATGGGCACGACCGACGGCAGCTGGGCCTACTCGGGCTGGAACCTGGACGACATCGAACTGTGGGCGCTTCCGGCCTACGTGGCCGGAGTCGGCGACGTGCCGGGCCGCGGCCTGGCCCTGGGCAACCACCCGAACCCGTTCAATCCGCTGACGAAGGTCGAGTTCGCGTTGGCGAACGCCGGCCCCGTGAGCCTGGACGTCTACGACATGCAGGGCCGGCTCGTGCGGCGTCTGGTGACAGGCAGCCTCGAGGCCGGCGCGCACAGCGTGGTCTGGGACGGCCTGGACGCGGGCGGCCGCCCGGTCGGCAGCGGCGTCTACCTGGCGCGGCTGCAGGCGAACGGCGACGTCGCCGAGCACAAGATGGTGATGCTGAAGTAGGTCGCCGCGGACCTGCGGGAGCAGCTTGGCGGACCGGTCGCCTGCGGCCGGTCCGCCTTCGCGCGCCGCCGCGTCAGCGGGCCTCGAGGAAGTCGCCGCCGATGCCGACGGGCAGGTGGCGCAGCGTGCCGATGGTGACGCCGGCCAGCAGGCGCTCGTTGGCGTTCACGCCCAGGAAGAACCCCGGCCTCAGGCCGGCGATCTCGACCAGCCCGGGGTAGAGGTTCAGGCGGTACCGGTAGTCCTTCGAGCGGGCGAACAGCAGGGAAGCGAGCAGCGAGTTGTCGCGGTCGTAGAAGATCCCGCCCGACACCGCCAGGTCCACCGTCTTGGCGAGGTTGTCGATCTCCAGCAGGTTGCGCGCCCGCAGGCCCAGGCCGGCGCTGACGCAGCGCCCCTGCGCATCGGTGTACGACAGCCCCAGTTCGGCGTGGGAACCCCAGTGGTAGAACAGGCTGTGCCGCCGGTCGTCGGTCAGGTGGTACTTGACGACGTAGTTCTGGCCGTTGTTGTGCAATTCCCCGGTCTCCGGCAGCCAGACCGCCTGGTACGACCAGTCGGCCATGTTCAGCCTGGTGCCGAAGAAACGCGCCACGTTCTCGCGGCTGAACAGCCAGACGCCGGCCGGGTTGAAGAGCCAGAAGTCGGCCACCGGGTCGACGTTGGGTCCGACGTGGCCGTCGTTCTCGACGATCTCGTTGAGGAAGTGGTAGGCGAAGATGGTGACCCCGGCCCACGTGCGCGAGTGCTCGACGCCGTGGTAGCGGAAGTACTCTTCCATCATCCGCCAGCTCATGCCGCCGCCCAGCAGGTGGTTCATGTAGTTGGGCCAGTACTGGGCGCCGCCCGTGTTGACCGAGATCGGCAGCACCTCGCGCTTGAAGAAGGCCCAGAAGCCGACCTCGCCGACGGACCATTGCGGATGGGCCAGGTTGTCCAGGACGTTGCGGGCGCCGGTGCCGTAGCGGATGCGGCCGGGGCGGTTGTCCCGGTTCTCGACCTGCATGATGCCGAAGCCGCCGTTGATGATCAGCCGCAGCGGGTGGACCAGCGACTGCGAACCGTAGTCCAGCCCGCGGTAGAAGTAGTACGTGCCGGGGCGGCCGGGAATGGTGTCCGGCGGCGCCTCCAGGGCGCGGGCCGGCGCGGCGACGCCCCCCAGCGCGACTGCCGCGACAAGGCCCAGGGCGGCGACCGCCCGCGCGAGCAGGGCGCCCGCGGTCATACGAGGTCGATGATCGACCCGAAGTCCGGGTCGAACAGGCGCCTGTAGATGCGCGAGGCGAACGGGTCGGTCATCCCCGCCAGGTAGTCGCAGATCAGGCGGGCCCGGTGGCGCGGGTCTCCGCTCGCTCGCGCCATCTCGGCCTCGAAGTCGCGCGACAGCAGCGTGTGCCGGGGCGTCCCCTCGTGCAGGTAGTTCTCCGCCAGCGCCGTGAAGATGCGCTCGAGCATGAAGCCGCCCTTGTGCTCCAGCTGGCAGACCTGCGGCGAACGGAAGACCAGCTGCCTGGCCAGGCGCGCGTAGAGCTTCTGCTCGCGCGCGACGGCCGGCTCGACGACGATGCCGAACCGGTAGCGGTTGGTGGCGTCGGCCATGAAGCCGCGGCGCTCGACCAGCGAACAGGCCTCGACGAAGGTGCCGATGCGGCGGTTCATGACGCGCTCGAGGTCGCCGTCGGCGATCGCGCGCAGCAGGTCCTCCAGCTGTCTCTGCTCCGCGTCGGCCAGGGCCTGCTCGTCGGCCCAGCGCCGCACCCGGGCCTCGGTCACGAAGCCCGCGTTGGCGCTGTCGACCAGGTCGTTCAGGGAATAGGCCGTGTCGTCGGCCCAGTCCATGATCTGGCACTCGAGGCTGCGCAGCGCGTTGCGCTCGCGCCCCGGCGGCAGGTCGGCGGGGAACGGCCGGCCGCCGAACACGAAGTCCAGGTAGCGCGCCTGCTCGTCGTAGAGGAAGTGGCGCTCGGGCGCCTCGCCCTCGCCGAACAGCGTCTTGTATTTCAGCACGCCGTCCAGGAAGGCGCGCGACGGGTTGAGCCCGCGGCGGCTGCGGCCGCTGGTGAAGATGATCTCGGTGACCAGGCGCAGCGTCTGCGCGTTGCCCTCGAAGCCGCCCCACGGCTTCATCAGGCGGTGCAGCATGGCCTCGCCGGCGTGGCCGAACGGCGGGTGCCCGATGTCGTGGGCCAGCGCCACCGATTCCACCAGGGCGGTGTCGATCGAGAAGCACGGTCCCAGCTGCGGGCTGACGGCGTTCAGGCGGCGCGCGATGGAGCCGGCGATCTGCGCCACCTCGATCGAGTGCGTCAGGCGCGTGCGGTAGAAGTCGTACTCGCCGGAGAGGAAGACCTGCGTCTTGGCCTGCAGGCGGCGGAAGGCCGAGTTGTGGATGAGCCGGTCGTGGCCCCGCTGGAACACCGAACGGTAGTCCGGCTCGCGCGGCTCCAGTTCCTCGGTGTCGAAGGCCGTGTAGAACAGGTTCTCGGGCTGGCCGGCCATGGCGTTGCGGCTCATTCCTGCGCGCGCCGGCGGCGCGCGGCTTCGTAGAGGAGGACGGCGGCGGCGTTGGCCACGTTCAGCGAGTCGCCGGCCCCCCGCATGGGAATGCCGACGGTCGCGTCGCAGGCCGCCTTCAGCGCCGGCGACAGCCCGGCGTGTTCGGCCCCGAGCACGACGGCGACCGGACCGGCCAGCTCCGGGCTCCGCCAAAGATCGGCGCCGCCCGGGTCGCCCGCCAGCAGGCGCAGGCCGCGCCCGCGCAGCCAGTCGATGATCTCCGGCTGCGGCGCGGCGACCGCCGGCACGGTGAAGAAGGCCCCGCGCGAGGCGCGCAGGACGTTCGGGTTGTCCAGGTCGGCGCCGCCCGTCACCAGCACGGCGTCGGCCCCGACGCCGTCGGCGATGCGCAGCACGGCGCCCAGGTTGCCCGGCTTCTCGATGTCTTCGAGCACGACGACCAGGGGCGGGCGCCCTTCCGGCAGGGTCAGGTCGGCCAGCTGGCGCGACCGGCGACGGGCCACCGCGAGCAGGCCCTCGGAGCGGTCGCGGTAGGACAGCTTGTCCATGACGGCCTCGGAGGCCTCGACCGCAGGCACGCCGTCGCGCCGAAGGCCTTCCCACAGCTCGCGGCCCGGCCCGTCCAGCCGTGCCGGACAGGACCAGATCTCGGCCACCGGCCAACCGGCGGCGCGGGCGCGCGCGATCACCAGCGGCTCCTCGATCAGGAACAGGCCCGCCTCGTCGCGCTCGCGCCGTTCGCGCAGGCGCAGCAGCGCCTTCACGCGCGGGTTGGCGGGGCTGGCGATGCGCAGGGGCGGCGCGGGCAAGGGCACGGCGTCAGTCCTCCCCGCGGCACGCGGCGCGCACCGGCGCCGGCAGCGGCAGCGGACGCCGGCGCGCGTAGTCGAAGCAGACCATGCCGGTCTCGGCCAGCGCCACCTCGGCGCCGTCGGCCGGGCGCGTCACCCGCATGGCCAGCCGGAAGCCGAGGCGACCCGGCTCGACGGCGGCGACCTCGAACCGCAGCCGGTCGCCGGCGAAGGCCTCGGCCCGGAAGCAGACCGCCGCGTCGGCCATGATCAGGCCGGCGCCGCCGCAGTCCAGCTCGGTCCAGCCGTGGTCAGCCAGGAACGCCACCCGGGCCTCGTGGACCAGGGCCAGCAGCCGGTCGTTGCCCAGGTGGCCGCCGTAGTTGAGGTCGGTGGTGCGGACCACCAGCTCGCAGGTGAACGGGTAGGGTTCGCGGGGACTCAGGTCCAGGCGGGGCATGGTCACCTCGGTCGCGAGTTGGCGGGCCGCGGGCCACTGTAGCGCGGCCCGGCGCCGGCCGAAAGCCCGATTCGCGGCGTCCGCCGGCGGTCAGGCGCCGGCGTCGCCGGCGTTGCCGGCGCTCTTCTTGCCGTCGCGCTTGCCGCCGGACTTCTTCCCTTTCTTGCCGTCGCCCTTGCCGTCGCCCTTGCCGTCGCCTTTGGGCTCGCCGGCGGCTTCGTCGTCCTCGTCGCCGCCGACCGGCACCTCCTGGAAGGCGGCCAGCGTGAAGCCCTCCTCGCGGACCAGCCGGCGATCGAGATAGACGCGGAAGCGCCAGCTGCCGGGCTCCCGCTCGCGGTCGACGCTGGTGTTGAAGGTGGAATCGAGGGTCAGCGACGGCGCCGTCGACTTCAGTTCCTCGCGCTTGGCGCGGTTCAGGTCCAGCGCGTCCTTCCAGGCGACGTCCGCCGTCCAGTCGCCGTCGGTCCCGCGCAGGCGGAACTCGGCGAAGCGCCGGAACAGCTCGCTGCCGTCCGGGCGGATCCAGACCAGGTGCGCCGTGTAGTCGCGGCCGGGGACCAGGTCGGTGAAGTCGAAAAACGCCAGCACCGACGACTTGGCGCCGATCGTGAACTCGCGGCCGACGCCCTGCCGCTTGCCCTTCTTGCTGACCTTGCGGCACAGCTCGACGTTCAGCGCCGGGCCGGGCGAGTCGTCGCGCGCGCGCATCCGCCGCGACTCGCCGCTCTCGCAGCCGGCCAACAGGAGTCCCGCCGCCAGGAGTGCGACGACCGCCCCCGGACGCCGGCGCGCTGCCACCAGATGCCTCACCGCTTGCTCCTCCTGCCGGGGGGTCGTGAACAAAGGCCGAGGCGTCCGCGGACGCCCCGGCCCAGTATGCGCTCATTGGCGCGTCAGTTCAACACCGTCCGTTGGTGCCTGACTCCTGCGGCCCGCGCTCACTTCAACAAGGTCATCTTGCGCACCAGCGTCCGCTCCCCGACGCGCAGGCGGCAGAAGTACAGGCCCGACGCCACGCGGCCGCCGCGGTCGTCGTCGCCGTCCCAGGTCACGGTCCGCTCCCCGGCCTCCAGCCAGCCGCCGGCCAGCGTGCGGACCAGGCGGCCGTCCACATCGTAGATGCCCAGCGTGGCTTCGCCCGCGACCGGCAGCACGAAGCTGATCTTCGTGCGCGGGTTGAACGGGTTGGGGGCGTTCTGGGCCAGGACGGGGGCTCCGGGCAGCGGCCGGTCGTCCACC
>VGXH01000115.1 GCA_016873405.1 bacterium | reverse complement strand
CCCCATCATCACGCTCGAGGATCCGCTGGAGTTCATCCACCCGAACCGCAACTGCCTGATCAACCAGCGTCAGGTGGGCGAGCATTGCCAGTCGTTCGCGTCGGCGCTGCGCGCCTCGCTGCGCGAGGATCCGAACGTCATCCTGGTCGGCGAGATGCGCGACCTCGAGACGATCTCGCTGGCGCTCACCGCCAGCGAAGTGGGGCAGCTGGTTCTCGGCACGCTGCACACGCGATCGGCGGCCCAGACCATCAGCCGCATCGTCGACCCGTTCCCCGGCAACCAGCAGACGCAGATCCGGCACATGCTGTCGGAAGTGCTCGTGGGCGTCGTCTCGCAGCAGCTGGTGCGGCGCGCCGACAAGAAGGGGCGCGTGGCGGCGCTGGAGATCCTGGTTGGCAATCCCGCCATCCGCAACCTGATCCGCGAGCAGAAGAGCCACCTGATCAACAACGCGATGACGACCGCCCGCAAGGAGGGCATGCAGCTGCTGGACCAGCACCTCGGGCAACTCATCGCCGAGGGCGTCATCACCGCCGAGGAGGCCGTGCGCTTCGCGGCCGAGCCGGCCAGCCTGGCCCAGCGCGCGCGCAGCGAGGCGCGTCCGGCCCCGGTGCACAGCTGACATGGCGATCGCGCGCCCGGAACGGCTCGACCAGATCCTGATCCGCCTCGGCTTCGCCACGGAGGAGCAGGTGGCGCAGGCCCTGCGCAAGCAGCAGGGACTGGGCGGGCGGCTGGGCACCCACCTGGTCTACGCCGGCCACGTGACCGAGGAGCAGCTCGGTCGCGCGCTGGCCGTGCAGTTCGGCGTGCCGGCCTACGACCCGGCGCGGCAGCGGCCGTCGGCCGAGTTGCTGGCGCGCCTGCCGGAAGGCTTCGCGCGCCGCCACCTGGTGCTGCCGCTGTCGTTCGACGAGGAGTCCGGGACGCTGGGCCTGGCGGCGGTCGACCCGCGCGACACCACGGCGATCGGCGAGACCCGGAGCGTGCTGCACAGCCGCCGCGTCTCGCTGTGGGTCATCCCGGAGGTGACGCTGGAGAAGGTGCTGGCCGGGGCGGGCCTGGACGGCGACGGCCTGCACGGACCGCGCCGGCTGATCGAGCTGCCGGAGCTGTTCGCCGGCGCCGACGAGAGCGCGCCGGCGGCGCCCCGCGCCTCCGCGGCGGCCGCCGCGCCGGCGGCGCCGTCGGTGCTGCTGGTCACCGGGCGCTCCTTCCTGGCCAGCTTCCTGGTCCCCCTGTTCGAGCGCGAGGGTCGCGCGCTGGTCGTCGCGCCCGATCCGGCGCAGGCCGCCGCGGCGCTGGCTCGCGGGGACATCGGGCACGTGCTCGTGGCCGAGGACATGGCCGCCGCCTGGCGCGAGCAGGCGCCGGCCGCCGCGGGCGGCGCGGTCCGGCCGCCGGTCACGCGGCTGGGGCCGGTGGGCGAGACCCTCCTGGGCACGGCGGCGCCGTACGCGGCGCTGCGCCGCAGCCTGCTGGGCGCCCTGCAGCTGCTGGCCGAGCGGGCGGGCGAAGGCCAACCGCAGCCGCCCGCGTACGACCTGCTGCGCCGCGACGCGCGGACTCTCGGCGAGGCGCTGGGGCTGGACCTGCTGGCCGTCGACGCGCTGGAGGCGGCGGCGCTGATGCTGGCGCCGGCGCCCCCCCCGGCCGCGAACGTCGAGGCGCTCCTGGCCGACGACGGCACGGGCCTCGACTGGTCGCGGACGCTGGGCACGGCGGCCGCGGTCGAGTTCCCCTGGCCTCTGGGCGCGGCGCTGGCGGCGATGCGCCAGCTGCTGGGCGGTCGCGTGAACCTGGACGAGTTCGGGCGCAACGACCCGGAGGTTGCCCAGGCGGCGCAGGTTCTGGCGCTGGTCTGGCATCACCACCAGCGCTCGGCGGCGCTGGCGGGCGGCGGCGAGGCGCACACCGCCAATCGCAACGCCTCGCTGCGCGCCCAGGGCGGCCGGCTGGCGCGCCCGGAGATCGTCGAGCGCTACGTGCAGGCGCTCTCCCGCGCCGAGGACGACCTGATCGCCGCCGCCGGGCAGCAGTTGCTGCTGGTCGGCGGCGAGGACCGCTCGCTGCGCCAGCTGGCGGCCCGGTTGGGCCATCTCGGCTACCGCATTGTGGCCGTGCGCGGGCTGGACGAAGCGGCGGAGATCTGCGCGCGGCAGGCGCCGACGGCGGTGCTGGTGCACGAGGCGAGCTTCCCGCACGAGGTCCTGCGCGTTCGCGAGCGCCTGGCGGCCGGCGCCCGTCTGCCCGTCTTCGCCGTGACCGGCGACGCCGAACCCGCCCGCCTGCTGACGCTGTTCGACGCCGGATTCGCCGACGTCTATGCGCTGCCGCGCGACCTGGACCTGGTGCCGGCGCGGCTGCGCCAGGCGCTGCGCGCGCCGCCGGCCGGCGCCAACGCCGGCGCTCCGGCGGCGCCTGCGCGTCCCGGCGCCTTCCAGGCGACGTTCGCCGCGTTCGCCTTCACCGACCTGATGCAGACGCTCAGCCAGAGCTTCAAGTCCGTGCGCATCGACCTGGAGCGGAGCGGCGGCGAGCGCGCCGTCATGTTCCTGGACCGCGGGCAACTGGTGCACGCCGCCTGCGGCGCGCTGCGCGGCGCCGAGGCCGTCTACCGCGTGATCGCCTGGGAGGACGACGGCTCGTTCGCCGTGCAGCCCGAATCCCGGTTCCCGGCGCCCAACCTCGGGCTGCCGCTCGAATCGATCCTCATGGAAGGATGCCGGCTGCTGGACGAGAGCCGCATCCGGCCCTGAACGCCCCCGCGCCTGACCCCGACGGAGTGGGTCAGTGCGGGTGCGGCTTCAGCAGCAGCATCGCGCCCAGCAGAACCAGCAGCACGCAGACCAGCACCTGGAAGAGCCTCTCGCCGATGCGCACGTGCAGCCGGTGGCCCAGCCAGGCGCCCAGCAGCGTGGCCGGCAGCACGGCCAGCCCCGACCACAGACGCGGCTCCGTCACCAGCCCGTTCGCCACGTAGCTCGGCACCCGCACCACGGTCATCAGCAGGAAGATCGTCATCAGGTGGCCGCGGAACAGCGTCTTGTCCGCCGCGCTCAGGTGATACCAGATGATGACCGGCGGGCCGCCGGTTCCGAACAGCCCGGTCAGCAGGCCGGAGACCAATCCCGTGGGCGGCGCCGCCCAGGCCGGCGGCTGCACGCGGCCGCCGCGCGGCAGGCGCAGGAAGACCAGCCCGACCGCGACCAGGAACCAGCCGAGCGCCGTCAGCACGACGCCGGGGTCGCCGCGGCTGAGCAGCCGCGCCCCGACGGGGATGCCGACCACGATGCCGACCCCGAGTCCCAGCAGCGAGCGCCAGTGCAGCGAGCGGCGCGCGCCCCACGCCACCAGCACCTCGGCCGGCAGGTTGACCAGGAGCAGCAGGACGACGACGTCCTTGATCTCGGGAAAGAGCAGGGCCAGCGTGCCGACGGCCGTCAGCCCCGACCCGAACCCGAACAGCACGTAGATGACCTGCGCCACGACCAGCACCAGCGAGGTCAGCAGGTATTGCGGCAGGCTGGTGAAGATGGTGTCGGGCACGGGCGCTCTTTCGGTGGGGCCGGCGGCGGCTCAGAAGTCGCGGCGCAAGGTGGCGCGCAGCCACGGCTGCGGTTCGGGGGCGTCGCGCAGCCAGCGCCAGGGCGCCGGCAGCGGGGCGGTGCCCGCGGCCAGGTCCGCGCCCCAGGCGCCCAGGTGCAGGCCCAGGCCGACGGCCGCGTCGACGGGATCATCGGTCCGCGGACCAGCCGCGCCGGCGCCGGCATCCGCGCGCCGCAGGTCCGTCACGCCGAGGCCGGCCCGCAGGCTCAGCCACCAGTTCAGGCGCTGCTCGGCCGCCAGCCGCAGCCCCAGCACGCGCACGTCGTCGTCGGCGGCGGCGAGCGCAGCGCCGGCCACCGCGCGGGGGGCGGCGGACGCGCGCGCCCAACTCACCGTGACCGCCAGCAGGCGGTCGGGATCCGGCAACCGGCACAGGGTGGCCTCCAGGCGCGTCAGGCGGTTGTCCTGCGCCAGGGCGGCGTCGCGTTCCCAGGTCTCGCCCGCCACCGGGCCGGTGAAGTCCTCGCGCAGCCGCTCGGCGACGAGCGACAGCACCGCGCCCTCGCGCAGTTCGACGAAGAGCCGCGTCCGCGCGCTCCACGAGCGCGCCGAGACGGACTCGCCCGCGTTCCACGCCGGCGGGTCGCCCGGCCCCTGCTGGCGATTGACCTGGCGCCGGACGTCGGCCGCGAGATCCAGGTAGGCCCGCGGCGAGAGGTCCAGCCGGGCGCCCAGCCCCGCGTCGTCGCGGCGGTGCTCGAACTCGTCGCGCGCGTCGGCATCGGTCGACCACCCGCCGTGCGCGCTGCGCCAGGTCGCGCCGACGTCCACGCCGCCGACCGCGCGCGCGAGCAGCCACGTGAAGGAGGCGCCGGGGCCGTCGCGGTGCAGGCCCGCGTGGTCGGCGTCGGCCGCGCGCGCGTGGGCGGCGAACCCGGCCGTCCAGCCGCGGCCGCCGTTCCAGGCCAGCGCCAGGGACGGTCCCGACCGCGGCAGGGGGTCGGGGCCCGCCCACCCGGATCGCGGGTCGACGGTCCCGCTGTCGAGCCACACGCGGCCGGCGTGGTCGCGCGCCGCGCCCGGCCAGCGGAAGAACGCCGCGTCGTCCTCCAGCCCGTCCCCGAGGCCGAGCGCGGCCTGGCGCGCGGGGGTCGCCGCCGCGAACGAGGGCAGCAGCAGGACGGACAGCGCCAGAGCCGCCGCCACCACGGCCGTCGACCGGAGCTCGGCAGGCGGACGCGCCGCCGCGGGGAGGCGGAACAAGCGGTCCTCCTATCGGAGCGCGACCGGCGTCGCGGGAAGGTCGGCGTCCTTGCCCTCGGCGGCGCCCGAATCGGCGCCGGCGCCGGCCAGCGGCACCACCTGCATGTAGAGCCGGGCGCGGTTGAGGACCTGGTTGACGTAGCGCACGGTGCGGCCCCCGGCGAACGGGCCGGACACGATCCTGCCCGCCCAGGTCGAGTCGGCCAGCTTGGGCAACGTGACCGCGACCGACCCTTCCCAGCGGTTGGGATCGCGGCGCTGCTCGATGGCGATGCGCCGGGCGTCGTGGATGCGCGTGGGTCCGGCGTGGTACTCGGCCAGCGTGAAGCACCAGCGGTCCAGCGAGTCGCAATAGCTGTACGCGTCGTAGATCGTGCGCAGCAGACGGATGCCCGCCGTCAGGTTCGCGCGCGGGTCCAGCAGGCTGTCGGCCTGCGCGCCGGCCACCGACGGCAACACCTGCATCAGGCCCAGGGCGCCGGCGATGCTGCGCGCCTCGGGTTCGAAGCGCGATTCCTGGTAGATGAGGGCGGCGACCAGCCGCCAGTCGAGGTCGAAGGCCTCGGCGCGCGCGCGGATCAGGTCGTCGTAGCCGCTGATGGTCCCGCCCAGGTCCGGTCTGAGGTGCGCGGCGCGGAACTGGCGGATCGAGCGCGGATCCTCGAAGTAGCGTTCGTGCAGCGCCGCGTACTCATGGCTGCGACGCTCCCGCCCGTCGGCATCGATGTTCAGGTGCCCGCGCAGGAAGGCGTTGAGAGCGCTCCGCAGCTCGGGGCTGTTCTGCCGCACGAACCACACCGTCGGGCGACGGTCGCCCAGGACCAGGCTGACGCGCACGTCGTCCCGGTAGGTCAGTGCCGCCTGGGCCACCAGGTCGTCGACCACGGTCGCGTCCAGGCGGCCGCGCGCCACCTCGGCCACCAGGTCCTCCGGATCGAGGCGGGCCGGGGACGAGCCCAGCGACAACCCCCAGCCGCCGGCGCGCGAGAGATCTTCCAGCTCGCGCCGGAACGGATCGTGCGCCGGCAGGGTGACGGTCAGGCCGGCCAGCGCCGACGGGGCGTCCGCGCGCTCGTCGTCCGCCGGCAGGACCAGGACCTTGCGGGCGAAGTTGGTCGGACGAGTCAGGGCCACCCACTGCTCATGGTCGGGGTCGGCCATCAGGCTGCCGCAGGCGACGTCGCCGGTGCCGTCGTTCAGCAGCGAGACGATATCGGCGCCGGGCTCGGTGACGACCGCGCTGATGGTCAGCCCGCGCTCGCGGGCGAACCGCTCCATCAGGTCGAACTCGAAGCCGGCCTGCCCGCCCTTGTGCAGGAAGTAGTTGCTGGAGTCGTAGCGGAACAGCACGCGCAACGTCCCGTCGGCGCGCAGGTCGCGCAGGTCGCGATCGACGACGGCGTTCGGGATCGCGGGCGCCGGCGGCCCGGCTTCGTCCACGAACTCGGGTATCGGCTCGCGGCAAAA
>VGXH01000114.1 GCA_016873405.1 bacterium | reverse complement strand
CTGGTCCGCGAGATCACGGCCGTCTACGCGGATGAGCCGGGCGGCCTGCGCGGGCGCCGCGTCCTGGAAGTGGGCGCCGGCACCGGGCGCGACGCCGTGGCCCTGGCCGCGGCCGGCGCGCGGGTCGTGACCGTCGACTACGTGGCCGGTTCGCTGGGACTGACGCGCAAGGCGGCGGCGCTGGCGGCGGCCGACGTGACGGTGGTGTGCGGCGACGGCCTGGGGCTGCCGTTTCCCGACGCCAGCTTCGACGTGGTCTTCCACCAGGGGCTGCTGGAGCACTTCCGCGACCCGGCCAGCCTGCTGCGCGAGAACGTGCGCGTGCTCAAGCCGGGCGGCTACCTGGTCGTCGACGTTCCGCAGACGTTCCACTACTACACCCTCGGCAAGCAGGCGCTGATCGCGCTGGACCGCTGGTTCGCCGGCTGGGAGACGCAGTTCACGATCGGCCGGCTCGAGCGCCTGGCGACGGAGCAGGGCACGACCGTGACGCGCAGCTACGGCGACTGGATGGTGCCGGGCCTGTGGTACCGCGCGCTGCGCAAGGTGCTGTTGACGCGCGCGGGCGTTCGTCTGCCGATGCGGCCGCAGCCCGTGCCGGCGCTGGCCCGCGCGGGCGAGGCCTGGCGTCGCTGGTTCGGGCGCCGGCGCCTGTCGCTCTACACCACGCCGACGATCGGCGTCGTCGCGCGCCGCTCCGGCGGCGCCGGCGGGGACGCCGGGGCGCGGGCGTGAGGGTCCTCGCGGTCAACTGGCGCGACATCGGCGACCCGCTCAGCGGCGGCGCCGAGCAGCACCTGCACCACATCCTGGCCGGGGCCGCGCGGCGGGGCTGGCAGGTGGATCTCTGCTGCGCGGACTACCCGGGCGGCGGCGCGCGCGGCCGCCTCGACGGCGTCGAGGTGCACCGGCGCGGGCACTGGCGCGTGGCCAACTTCACCGTGCCCGGACTCGTGCGCGACCTGCTGCGGCGCCACCGCTACGACCTCATCGTCGAGGACATCAACAAGATCCCGTTCTACACGCCGCTCTACGCGGGGAAGGTCCCGGTCGTGGCCGTGGTGCCGCACCTGTTCGGCGCCACGGTCTACCGCGAGACCAACCCGCTGGTCGCCACCTACGTCTACGCCGCGGAGAGCCTGGTGCCGCGCGTCTACCGCGGCTGCGAGTTCGAGGTCATCAGCCCCTCGACGCGAGACGACCTGGTGGCCCGCGGCGTCGATCCGGCGCGCGTGACCACCATCCTCTGCGGGCTGGAGCACGAACGCTTCCGACTGGACGAACCGCCGCCGCGCAGCGAGACGCCGCTGCTGGTCAGCTGGAGCCGCCTGCGCCGCTACAAGAGCCTGGACGTGGCGATCCGCGCCTTCGACCTGGTGCAGCGCGAGCTGCCGGAGGCGCGCCTGCTGATCATGGGCCGCGGTCCGGACGAGCGGCGGCTGCGCGCGCTGACGGCGCGCCTGGGCCTGGAGCCCAAGGTCGAGTTCCGCGGCTTCCAGCCCTGGGACGAGCTGGTGCGGACGCTGCACCGCTGCCACGTCTTCCTGAACCCCAGCCCCAAGGAGGGCTGGGGGCTGACCGTGATCGAGGCGAACCGGTGCGGCCTGCCGGTCGTCGCCACCGACGCGCCGGGACTGCGCGACTCGGTGCGGGACGGCGAGACGGGCGTGTTGGTCCCGTACGGCGATGCCCAGGCGATGGCGGCGCACGCCCTGCTGCTGCTGCGCGATCGCGACTACCTCGAGCGCATGGGCGCCGCCGCGCGCGCGTGGGCCGGCACCTTCGACTGGAACCGCTGCGTGGAGGAGTCGCTGGCGCTGTTCCAGCGCGCGGCCGCCCGCGGCGCCGGCCGCGATCCGGAGGCGACGCCGTGACGCCGGCCGCGCGGGGCCGCCTCCTTGTGGGGCTGAAGATCGCCGGCACAGTCGCCCTGGTGACCGTCCTGCTGGCGAAGCTCCCCTTGACGGAGGTCCGGGCGGCGATGCACCGGCCTCAGTGGGGCTGGCTCGGGGCGTCGTTCGCGCTGTACGCCGTGTCCGCGGCGCTGGGAGCCTGGCAGTGGGCGCTCATCCTGCGCGCGATGGGCATCACGGCCGGGCTGGGCGAGATCGCGCGCCTCTACCACATCGGCCTGTTCTTCAACAATTTCCTGCCGGCCAACATCGGCGGCGACGCCTGGAAGATCCTGGACCTCGGCGCGCGCGACGGGCGGCGCGCCACCGTGCTGGGCGCCACGCTGCTGGATCGCCTCATCGGGCTGGCGGCCCTGACCGCGCTGGCCTGCGCGGCGATGACGCTGGCGGCCGTGGTCGGCGTGCCGCTGCCCCGGCTGGCGCTGTCCCTGCTGCCGGTCGGCGCGCTGCTGTTCGTCGTCCTGGCGGCGCTGCTGTCGCGGCGTCTCGGCGCCGTCCTGGTGGCCTGGACGACGCGCCTGGGCCTGCCCTGGCTGGCGGCGCCGCTGGCGCGGTTCGCCGGCGAACTGGCCGGGCTGCGCCCGCGCCTCGCCTGGCTGAACGGCCTGTTCGCCCTGAGCCTGGGCATCCAGCTGCTGCGGCTGCTGACCCACCTGGCGGCCGCCGCGGGTCTCGGCATCGCCCTCGGCGGCCCGGCGGCCCTGCAGCTGCTGGTGCTGATCCCCCTGCTGGCGCTCAGCCTGACGTTGCCGATCTCCATCAACGGCATAGGGTTGCGTGAATCGGTGTCGGCCGGCCTGTTGACCTGGGCGGGCCTGGCGGCCCCCCAGGCCGTGGCGATGGAACTGGTGGCCTACCTGGTCCAGGTCGCCTACAGCCTGGTCGGGGGCCTGCTGCTGTGGCGGCGCCGGCGCCCGGCGCCGGCGGCCCGCGAGCAGGCGCCATGAGGGTCGGGCGGGAACCCCGAGGAACCCCGGTTGTTCGCGCAACTTGCGTGTGCTAGCTTGGTTTGCCGGTGCCTCGACCGGCGGCCGGGCCCGCGGCCAGCCCGGCCCGGGTCGTGGCGGCGCCTTGCGCGGCGCGCGCGGCCCCGGTGCACCTCCCTGCCGCCGAACCCGGCCCGGCCGCGCCGCGGTCGTGCCCCGGCCCGCGGGGTCGGACCCCTGACGAAGGTGACAACGTGACCGCACCCTGGCTTCGCCGGCCCCATATCCTGATCGCCGCCGGCGTGTTCGTCCTGACGCTCGTCGTCTACATGCTGACGCTCAACAGCACGACGCCGTTCTGGGACGCCGGCGAGTTCATCACCACCAGCCATATCGTCGGCGTGCCCCACCAACCGGGCACGCCGCTGTACGTGCTGATGGGGCGCGTCTTCGACGTGATCCTCAGCGGCCAGCCCGACATCACGCAGCCCTCGCTGCGGACGGCCTGGGCCGTCAATTTCATGTCGGCGTTCTTCAGCGCGCTGGCGGTCACCTTCATCTACCTGCTGATCTGGGAGCTGGCGCGCCGCGCCGATCCGGACTCCGGCTGGCTCGCGCATGCCGGCGGCGTCGTCGGCGCCCTGTTCCTGGCCTTCTCGGAGACCTTCTGGGCGAACGCCATCGAAGCCGAGGTCTACGGACTGGCGGCCGCCATGCTGGCGCTGGTGGCCTGGCTCGCCGTGCGCTGGTACGACCACCGCTCCCAGCCGGGGAGCAACCTGCTTCTCCTGCTGATGATCTACCTGCTCGGTCTCGGCGTCGGCTTCCACCTGGGCTCGCTGCTGGTCTACCCGGGCATCTTCGCGTTGATCGTCCTGGCCACGCAACGGGCGCTGCCGCTGCTGGACCTGCTGCTGATGAGTTCGGGTCTGGCGCTGTTCCTGCTCTCGACGACCAACGTGCTGCCGGACGGCGGCCTGATCGTGCTCCTCGTCGGCTACGTCGTGTTCGTGGGCCTGCGCGCCTGGACCGGCCATCGCTTTGCCCTGTGGGGCAGCGCCCTGTTCTTCCTGGGCCTGACCGTGCACGCGATGATGATGATCCGCGCCGGCGCCACGCCCGAGCCGTTCGTCAACCAGACCGCTCCCGAGGACTTCAAGACGCTGCTGTCCGTCATCCGCCGCGAGCAGTACCCGCCGCTGAACCCGTTCACCCGGCAGGCGCCCCTGGGTTGGCAGTTCGAGTACTACTACGGGTTCCTGTTCAAGCAGTTCTACTTCCTGGGTCCGGGCACCGGCCTGCTCACCACGGTCTCGACCGTGCTGGGCCCGATCTTCCTGGCGCTGGTGGGCCTCGCGCACGGCCTGCGGCGGCTGCGGCCGCTGGTGCTCGTGCCGCTGATCGGCTATCTGATCAACGGCGAGATGTTGACGTTGTACCTCAACTTCACGCAGCACGAGGTGCGCGAGCGCGACTACTTCTACTTCGCGGCGTTCATGTTCGCGGCGGTGTTCATCGGCCTCGGCGCGTCGGCGCTGCTGCGCTACCTGGCGGGCGCCGAGGGCAAGTCGGCGACGCAGCTGGAGAAGGCGGGCGGCGACTGGCGCGCCGCGATCAAGCCGCTCAAGGCGAAGCCGCTCGTGCTGGCGGCAGCGGCGCTGCTGGTCGCGCTGCCGCTGCTGCCGATCATGCCCGGCAGCGTGAAGTACTTCGAGCACGACAACACGAACAACTACATCGCCTACGAGTACGCCTGGAACATCCTGGCCGGTTGCGACCGGAACGGCATCCTGTTCACGAACGGCGACAACGACACCTTCCCGATCTGGTACCTGCAGGAGGTCGAGAAATTCCGGCGCGACGTCACCGTCGTGAACCTCTCGCTGATCAACCTGCCGTGGTACATCAAGCAGTTGAAGCACCACGCGGAGAGCCCGCTGGCCATGCAGCGCAGCGACGCCGAGATCGACGCCCTGCGCCATC
Source organism: bacterium (assembly GCA_016873405.1). Next base: position 1,464 of record VGXH01000114.1, on the reverse strand, counting down.
GGGTCTACGAGGATCCGAAGACGGGCGAGCGCCAGTACCTGATGATCAAGGACTACGTGCTGCACGACATCATCACGACCAACCAGGGCCCGCGGGGGCGCCCCCACTTCTTCGCGGTCACCATCCCGCAGGAGAACATGGCGCGCTACTACCCGAGCCTGCAGATGGAGGGCATGACCTATCGCCTGCTGGACACGCCCGGGCCGGACAACCTGCCACGCACCGACCCGCAGGCGGTGATGCAGAACATGCTTGGTGTCTACCGCCTGGGCTCGGTGATGGACGGCGACGACCGGCAGCGCACCGGCATCTACCGGACTCTGGCGGGGCTGGCCGGCGACAGCGCGCGGCGCGGCTTCGGGCGCGCCGCGGGCGACCTGCGGGCCGGCGAGTTCGACTCGCTGGCCCGGATGACCGGCAAGCCCCGCACCGACCAGCACCGGGTCGCCAACGCGGTCTTCCTGCTGGGCAATTATCCGGCGGCGCTCAACCGGGCCGGCTACGAGTTCTACGTCATGGCGACGGAGGCGACCACGATCGACCAGGCGCGCTACCGTGAACTTCTCGCCTCCTCGCTCGCGGCCTTCCGCGCCAGTCTCGCCGTGGCGCCGTTCAACGAGCAGGCGCTCGAGTTCTTCCCGCTGCTGCTGGTGCAGGCGTACCAGGACGAGGAGGCGGCCGCCTTTCTGTCGTCGCTCCACGGCAGCGTGCCGACGGAAATCGAGGAGCGTACCGTCTTCAACAGCATCAGCGGCTTCGTGCGGGGCGGCGTGTCGGAACTGGCGATCATGTGGCTGGGCGAGCGACTGGCCGCGCAGCCGGAGCGCAAGTTCTACTACCAGGTCCTGTTCAGCGTGCACCAGGCCCTCGGCGACGTCGGCGGCGCCCGCGCCGTGCTGGAATCCTGGCAGAGGCAGAGCGGCGAGCGGGACGCGGACATGGTCCGCGGGCTGGAGGAGATGACCGCCCAGGCCGGCGCCCGCGAGCGCGACGAGGTCCGCCAGCAGGTGGAGGAAGCCCTTGGCCGCTGAGTTCGTCCGCGGCGCGGACGCGAGCGAGATCGTCGCCGGGCTGCCCGCCCGCGTCACCGCCGTGCTGGCTCCCGGCGCGCCGGTCGTGGTCACCGGTTGCGCGGGGTTCATCGGCAGCGCGGTGAGCGAGGCGCTGCTCGAACTGGGCTGCCTCGTGACCGGCGTCGACTGCCTGACCGACTACTACGACCCGGCACTCAAGCGCGAGAACCTGGCCGGGTGCCTGGCCCACCCGGGCTTCACGTTCCGGCAGGAGGACCTGCAGCAGATCGATGCCGTGGGCCTGTTGCGGGGGCAGCGCGCGGTCTTCCACCTGGCGGCCCAGGCCGGCGTTCGCGCCAGCTGGGGCGCGTATTTCGCGGAGTATCTCGGTCGCAACGTGATGGCCACGCAGCGGCTGCTCGAGGCCTGCCGCGAGCCGCCCGTCCGCCCC
>VGXH01000113.1 GCA_016873405.1 bacterium | reverse complement strand
AAAAGGAACTACGAAAGGGAGGAACCATGAAAGCGAGCGACCTGGATCGGAAGTTCGACGACGGCGAGGACATTACGGACCATCTGGATCTCTCGACTTCGCGTCGTCCCGGTCTGGAACCCCGCCGCGTCAACGTCGACTTCCCCGCCTGGATGGTCCACGAGCTGGACCGCGAGGCCTCGCGCATCGGCGTGACGCGGCAGTCCATCATCAAGATGTGGATCGCCGACCGGCTGGCGAAGATCACGAACGCGTCATGAGGACCAACGCACCTTGACGCTCTCCCACGACATCTCCCTGCCCCTGCACCTGGTGGCGCTGCTGGGCGGCCTGGCCGCCGGCGCCATCGATGCCATCGCCGGCGGCGGCGGGCTCATCACCGTGCCCACGCTGCTGGCCATCGGGCTGCCGCCGCATCTGGCGCTGGGCACCAACAAGGTGCAGAGCACGGTCGGCGTCGCGGTGGCGATGCTCCGCTACCGGCAGGGCAAGCTGGTGCGGCTGCGCCGCTGGGCGCGAGCCATCGTCTTCACCGCGCTGGGCGCGGCGCTCGGCACCGCGCTCATCCAGCGGCTGTCGCCGGGATTGCTGGCGTGGCTGATCCCCGCGCTGCTGGTGGCGATCCTGCTCTACACGCTGCTGACGCCAAGGCTGGGCGAGGTGGCGCGGCCCGAGCGCGTCAAGCCCGCCGTTCTGCAACCGGCGGCCGGCGCCGTGCTCGGCTTCCACGACGGCTTCTTCGGCCCCGGCACCGGCACGTTCTGGGCGATGACGCTGGTGGGGCTGGGCGGGCTGGATCTCCGGAAGGCCACCGCCGCCACGAAGGTGATGAACTTCACCAGCAATCTCGTGGCGGCGGCGCTGTTCGTGATCGCGGGGCAGATCGTGGTCACGGTCGCGCTGGCGATGGCCCCCGGGCAGGTGGCCGGCTCGCTCATCGGCTCGCACCTGGTGCTCAGCCGGCCGCCGCGATTCATCCGCTGGGTGCTGATCGCTTCGGTCACCGCCACCGCGGCGCGGCTGCTGTGGCGGCAGTTCACCGGGCAGTAGGACCAGGCCTCGCTAGTGCGCGCCGGCCGGCGCGTCCTCGCGCCGCAGCGACAGCAGCGCCGTGCCGCAGCCCAGCAGCGGCCCGCACAGCAGCAACGCAACGCCCGTGTTGACGATGAGCCCGCCCATGCGGTCGTTGCTCCAGTAGCCGAAGAACCAGTACATCGCCGCGGCGATCAGCACCATCAGCGCGCCTGCCACGCGCGGCCAGCGCCAGGCCAGCGCGGCCAGCGCGAAGAACGGCAGCGCCGGCAGGCTCGCCATCAGCCAGCCCAGGGGACGCGGGCCGGCGTCGGCCAGCGCGAAGGCGAGCCAGGCGGCGCCGAAACCCAGCAGCAGCCGCGTCGACGCCTTGCGCGCGCCCCAGTACGTCAGCAGCGAACTGAGCAGCCAGGTGAGCCACAGCATCGCCAGCATCAGCGTGGTCAGCTCGGCGGGATTCTTCAGCTCGCCCGTCGTGGCGCGCACCAGCGCCACCAGCACGAAGCCGAAGAAGCCCGTCGCCAGGAACGCGTGGTAGCCCGCGCGGTGCGCGGCGCGGCGCTGGAACTCGTCCTTGTCCTTCAGCACGCCCAGTTCGCGCAGGAGGCCCGGCCCGCAGGCGCCCGCGCCCGCCAGGATGAAGAACCACCAGCTCACGCTCGCCAGCAGGAAGCCGGCGATCACCAGCGCGGCGCCCACCAGGGTCGCGGTGGCCGGCCGTCGCGCTCGCAGTTGCTCAATCACGCGGGACATCGTTCCCTCCTTCGCTCTCGTCGAGGCGGAACACGTCCTCGACCCGCGCGCCGAACGCGCGCGCGATCCGCAGCGCCAGGGCCACCGACGGGTTGTAGCTCCCCTTCTCGATGGCGATGATCGTCTGCCGGCTGACCCCCACGCGGCGGGCCAGCTGTTCCTGCGTCATCTCGCCGCACGCGAAGCGGTGCCGGCGGACCTCGTTGTGGATGTTCTCGTCCATGGGCACCACTCTACCGGGGATGTCGGCCGATGTCAAGTGGAATTTACATAAAGTCAATTTGAATTAACATGAGCGGCGGCCAATACGCATCTATCGTATTGCACAGCAATCAGTTGTGTGATTGGCGGCTACAGCCAGAACGCCACGCCCAACATCGCTTTCGAGGCCCAGCCGTCCTCGTCGATCGGCGCCTCGACCTGCACCTCGCCGCCCGGCAGGTCCAGCCGCACGCCGGCCTTCTCCCAGTTGATGGCCTCCACGCGGAGCGCTCCGTGCAGGGTCGCGCGCGCGCCCAGACGCAGGTGCATCCCGGCGCCGAAGGCCAGGCCGGGGCCGCGGATCTCGTACTGCACCTGGTCCTGCCGGGTCGAGGCCTCGTAGCCGCCCAGGCCGGCGAACAGGTAGGGGCGGAACGGGTGGCCGTCGCGGAAGAGGAAGACCGCGTCCAGCGTGCCGCCGCCGAAGCGGATCGTCACGTCCGGATCGCTGGTGCCGTGATCGGCGCCGACGGCGCAGAAGCGCAGCAGGAACGAAGGCGTCAGCAGGTAGCCGAACTGCAGGCCCAGGCCGCCGGCCTTCTCGTCGATGACGATGTCGTCGGTCCCGTCCGCCTCGTCGTTGCCGCCGACCGTGCCGGCCGTCAGGTCCACACCCAGCAGCCAGCGGTGCTCGTTCATCTGCGCGCGCCCGGGCGCCGCCGACAGCATCAGAACGACGATCAGGACGATGGCCGACGCCGCCGGGGCGGCGGCGCGACGGACGCATGATGCGATGGCCATGATTCCCTCCGAGTGGCTCAGCCGCCGGCGCCGCGGCCCTGCAGCACCTGGCCGATGTCGTCGCCGCTGAACGTGGCCCCGGCCGCGCGCGCCAGGGCGTCCAGATCCGACTGCAGGATACCATCGCGGCCGGCCGAGACCACCACGATGGTGGTGCCCGCCGGAGGCGCCATGGGGTAGGCCAGGCTGTCGCGGGCCGGAGCCGGGACAACCGCTGGATCGGGCGCCGGGCCGCCTCCGTACACGGCGGCCACGAACGGGCGGCCCCAGCTGTCGACCGGCAGGTTGTCGACCCAGGGCCGCACGGCCTCGGAATCGGCCAGCGCCATCGCCCGCGCCCGGTGGCCCGGCGGCGGCGGTGCCGTCCGGATCGCCAGGGCCACGGGCTGTCCGACCGGCGCCGGCCACTGGCCGCTCTCGGTGTGGAAATCGAGGATGGCCTGGGCCACGCGTTCGGCGTGATCGCGCGAGCGCGCGCTCTTGGCCTCGTTCAGTTGCTGCCCCAGCCAGGGCAGTCCCGCCGCGGCCACGGCCAGCACGACCAGCCCCAGCAGGACATCGTAGTGGGTCAGCAGCCTGCGGTCCCGGCGATCCTTGCCGTCCTGACGCTCCGTCATGTTTCCTGCGCTCCCGCGCTCGCGCGCCCGGCGCGCCGCCCTCCACGGCGCCGTCGCTGCGGCCTGAATATAACCACTTGTCGCGGGAAGTGTTAGCGCCAGGTTGCGAAAACCCGGCCGGTGGCGATCGGGCGCCGGACTCAGCCGTCGCGACGCGGGAACACGCCGGCCAGCGCCTCGCGCAGGATGCCCTTGACCTCTTCGCTGAAGTCCTTGTTCAGCATCCACTCGAGGTAGCCGCGCTTGCCGCGGTCGCCCGCCACGTCGTCCAGCACCTCGCCGTTGTGCTTGCCGAAGGTGAAGACGGCGCGGCCGTCCCCGTTCCAGACGAACTTGCGGCCGCGGTCGACGAAGCGGCCCTCGTCGGGATTGCACAGCGCGTGCAGCGCGTCGACGTCGGCGGGCACCGCGTCGTAGAACGCGACCTGCGCGTCAAGAACCTCGAGCGTGGCCTCGGTGTCGGCCAGCGCGCTGTGCGCGCCGACCAGGTCCTTGCCGCAGTACTTGCGGTAGGCGGCGGTCAGGTTGCGCGGCTCCATCAGGCGGAAGATCACCAGCGCGTCCAGGTGCCGCGCGCCGCGCAGATCCAGTTCGCTGCCGGCGCGCCGCAATTCGGCCTGCAGCAGCGGCCCGTCGAAGCGGATCGAGTTGTAGCCGGCCAGGTCGCTGCCGGTCAGCATCTGCTCCACGCGCCTCGCCACGGCGGCGAACGTCGGCTTGTCCTTGACGTCGGCGTCGGTGATGCCGTGCACGGCGGTGGCCTGTGGCGGGATCGGCCGCTGCGGGTTGACCAGAGTCTCGTACGCGCGGCGCGAACCGTCAGGCTCCACCCTGATCATCGCCAGTTGCACGATGCGGTCGTTCTCCGGGTCCACGCCGGTGGTCTCGAGGTCGAAGAACGTCAGCGGACGGGTCAGTGTGAGATGGCGCACGGCGCGGCTACTCCTGGTCGAAGAACGTGACCTCGCCTGTCTCCAGCGAATACTCGGCGCCGATCACCCACACGCCCTCGTCGCGGATCAACTGCTCCATCAGCGGCGAGTCGTGCCGGAGGTGATCCACCGACCAGGCGATGTTCGCGCGCATCGCGCGCAGCGCCAGGTCCTCGGCGTCCTTGTGCGCCCCCTCGGCCACCACCATCTCGACGGCGGGCCGGATCCGCTCGACGATGTCGCGCAGGTTCGGCGAGTGGCCGCCGCCCGGGTTCTGCAGCTCCTCGATCGTGGCCGCGACGGCGCCGCAGCGCGTGTGGCCCAGCACCACCACCAGCTTCGTGCCGAAGCGCGCGGCCGCGAACTCGACGCTGCCCACCAGCGACGGCGCCACGATGTTCCCCGCCACGCGGATCACGAACAGGTCGCCCAGGCCCTGGTCGAAGATCAATTCGGCCGGCACGCGCGCGTCTGCACAACCCAGGATGATCGCCACCGGCTCCTGCGCCGGCAGGTTCGTGCCGTGCGGCGCCGCCGGCGAGGGCCGCCCCTCGCGCGGCGCGTCCAGGTTGGCGACGAAGCGGCGGTTGCCCTGGCGCAATCGTTCCAGGGCTTCGCGGGCGGCGATCATGCGGGCGCGTCCTCTCGTCGGGGGTTCCGGCGCGACATTATGACCGGCCGGTGGCGCGGCGGCAACCCCGGCGGCGGCCGACCGGGCGCAGGGCGGCGCCACGCCCCGACGCGGTGGCGCGGCGCCGGCCCACGCCGTGTCGTTCCGGCTTGCCGACGATCCGGCCCGTGGTCTAGTGTCCTGAGTCGGGAATACGCGGCCGCGCGTCGGGAGGGCCGCCGAAAGGGCCGCGTGTTTCCGGCTCATGATACTGAGCTCCGCTGCGGTCAACCTCGCCCCGCTGTTCATGGGCCTTCGCCAAAGCCCTCGAACTCGATTCCCTTGTCTCCCGTCCCCGGAGGTCGTCGCGATGAGCGTTCGACATGTCTTCCTCGACCCCGCCGTTCGCGCCGCGGTTCTCGTGGCCTGCCTGCTCGTCTCGGTGCCCGTTCGCGGCGGTGCCGAAACACCCCGTCCGGCCGACCCGGACGGCGCGGCCCTCCGTCGCAACGAGACGGTCATCGCGGGCGGCTTCCTGGGCGCCGGGGTGGCGCTGGTGGTGGTCGCCGGATTCGTGCCGTCCAACCAGCGGTTCGTGACCGATGTGCATCTGGACAACTCGCGCACTCTCGTCCTCACCGAGTCGGAGGCGATGCAGACCGGATCGACGCCGATGTTCATCGCCGGGGCGGTCTTCCTGCTGCTCGGGGGAGCCATGATGCTCACCGGATCGCAACGGCCGCCCGCCCACGCGACCGGCGCCGACACGCGGCCGGCGGACGGACACGCGGTGTCGCTCGTCGGGACGCGCGTCGATGGGCGACCGGCCGCGGGCCTGGCGTTCGCGTTCTGAACCGTTGCGTCGATCGGAACGCAGGAGCCCGGCGCTCGGCCGGGCTCCCGATCTGCCCTCCTGGGTCCGGCGCGGCGCCGCGCCTCAGCGCGCCGTCGTCTCCACGAACGTCGGCACCGTGTGCAGCCATTCCGGATGCACGGGGCTGCCGCCGGCGTGGATGCCGGTCAGCATGTCGCGGAGCTTGCGGGTCAGCTTGCCCTCGCCGCCGTCGCCGATCCGATGGTCGGAACCGCGGAAGTGGATGGTGCCGACGGGCGTGACCACGGCCGCCGTCCCGCAGGCGAACACTTCCTTCAGCTTGCCGCTGTGCGCGTCCTCGATCACCTGCGCGATGGCGGGCGCCTCTTCCCGCCACGTGATGCCCATGTCCTTCAGCAGCACGCCGATGCTGTCGCGCGTGACCCCGTGCAGGATCGTGTCGCCGGCCTTCGAGGTGATGACATGGTCGTCGTAGACGAACATGATGTTCATCGCGCCCATCTCCTCGACGTACTTCATC